>CAMAHK010000015.1 GCA_945834475.1 uncultured Verrucomicrobiota bacterium | reverse complement strand
GGAAATATGCGGATCAAACGCAAGGGACACTTGCATTCAGTTCCGCAATCCACATTCCACGATTGTGCCTGGCACAATCATGGAATATGAGCACGGCGAGGGCAAAAAGTGATATAATATTAGTCTTGAATTTTAGAAAGGAAACAATAGAGCTATGAAACTCGCTGATCTCAAGGGCAAGACTGTTGGTGTGTGCGTCTCGGGCGGACTCGACTCGAAGACGATCTGCTGCGTTCTCAAGGACGCGGGCGTGAAGGTGAAGGCGTTCTCCGCGAACGTCGGCCAGCCCGACGAGAAGGACATCAACGACATCAAGAAGAAGATGGCTCCGACCGGCGTCGAGACGACGATCGTCGACGTCACGAAGGAAATGGCCGACATCTGCTTCGAGACGGTGAAGTGCCAGGCGATGTACGACGGCGGCTACTGGAACTCGACGGGCATCGCCCGCGCGGTGACGGTGCAGAAGCTTCTCCCCGCGATGAAGAAGGCGGGCTGCGTCGCCCTCGTCCACGGCGCGACGGGCCGCGGCAACGACCAGATGCGCTTCGAGCGTTACACGAACGTGATGGATCCGAAGTTCGGCGTGTACGCCCCGTGGCGTGACGCGGACCTCCTCAAGCTCTTCCCCGGCCGCACGCAGATGGTCGAGTTCCTCGCGAAGCGCGGCATCGTCGCCTTCGTCGGCACGAAGAAGAAATATTCGACGGACGCGAACCTCGCGGGTCTCTCGCACGAGGCCGAGGATCTTGAGTCGATGGAGACCTCGATGCGCATCGTGAAGCCCACGATGGGCGTGTGGCCCGAGAAGGCTCCGAACAAGGTCGAGAAGATCACGCTCACCTTCGAGAAGGGCCGCTGCACGGCGATCAACGGCAAGAAGATGAGTCCGCTCGAAGTGATGCTCGAGGTCAACAAGATCGGCGGTCGCAACGGCATCGGCATGAAGCACGCGCTCGAGAACCGCATCATCGGCACGAAGAGCCGCGGTGTCTACGAGGCCCCTGGCATGGAGGTTCTCTCGTACGGCCTCAAGTACATCTACGAGGGCATCATGGACCGTCGTTCGACGAAGCTCTTCCAGGAGCTCTCGAAGCTCGTCTCCGACCAGATCTACGACGGCCGCTGGTTCGATCCCGCGACTCAGGCTGCCCGCGCGGCGATCCAGGTCTGGGCCGACAAGGCGACGGCCGAAGTGACGCTTGGCCTTTACAAGGGCAACATCTTCTTCGAGGCGCTCAAGGGCCTCAAGGCGACGATTTACAACGAAGCCGACAGCTCGATGGAGGCCTCGAACGGCCTTAACCCGCACAGCTCGCAGGGCTTCGCCGAAATCCAGAGCGTCGAGGCGAAGATGCTCGCGAAGGCCGGTCAGATCAAGGCGTAATGTGGTTTATGACGAAGATGGTGGAAGAAGCGAAGAAGAGTTTTGCTGAGGCGGTGGCGGCGAAGGCCGCCGCCGAAAGGGAAGCCGTACCGCCGCCCGCCACGGGCGCGGCGCCTGAACAGGCTGCTGAGACGCCTGAGACGGCTAAGACGACTGGGAGCGGCGACGCCCCCGTCGCCGACGCGCCGGAACAGAAGGCCGAGCCGCCCAAATCGGCCGACCCGGATTGGAAGGCCCTTTACGCGGTGACCCTTGCGGACTTCGACAACTACAAGAAGCGCGCGGCGCGTGATCGAGAAGAGACGTATCGCTACGCCGAGGCCGACATCTTGAAGGACGTCTTGCCGGCGGTTGACAATCTTCAGCTTGCGCTCGCGAACGCCAAGGAGAAGACTGACGATCCGTTTGTGAAGGGCGTGCAGCTCGTTCACGACACACTTCTCAAGTCGCTCAAGGACCACGGCGCGGAGCCGTTTGATTCCGTCGGCCTTGCGCTCGACACCGAGAAGATGGAGGCGATCGCAACGTTGCCCTCGCCCGATGTCGAGGAGGGCAAGGTCTCGATTGAGTCGAAGAAGGGCTGGATGCTCAAGGGCAAGGTGCTCCGCGCGGCGCAGGTCGTGGTTTCTTCCGGCAAGCCGGAGGGTAAATAATCGAATAATCGGAATAATCGAATAATCGAATGGGGTTGTGGTGTGGCTTGGAGCGCGGCGGAGAAATTGGAGTTCAAGAAAGCGCTGGAGGTGCGAACTCGCAACTTTGCGGTTTTAACCTTTAGGTATCTGGATGCGCTGCCGAGGTCCAATTCCGGCCGTGTGATTGCCTACCAGTTGGGAAAGTCGGCGTCTTCGGTGGGTGCCAATTACCGCGAGGCGAATCGCTGTGAGTCTGTTGAGGACTTCTCCCATAAGATGGCGATTGTTCTGAAGGAATGTAGTGAAAGTCGTTATTGGCTGGAAATTCTCTGCGAGTTGCGGCCCAAGAGCGAGACTTGCACGAAATTGCTAGAAGAGAGTGATGAACTTCTGAGTCTCTTTCAGACGGTGGAGCGCAAGTTGAAGTCCCGCAGAAAAACCAAAACACCTTAAACATTCAACCATTCAACCATTCGATTATTCGATTATTCCGATTATTCGATTATTCCGATTATTCGATTATTCCGATTATTAATTTCAAATGTCAGACAAGAGAGATTATTACGAAGTGCTGGGCGTGAGCAAGACGGCGACGGCGGACGAGATCAAGTCCGCCTATCGCAAGCTCGCGATGAAGTACCACCCCGACCGCAATCCGGGCGACAAGGTCGCCGAGGAGAAGTTCAAGGAAGCGGCCGAGGCGTATGACGTTTTGCATGACGCCGAGAAGCGTCAGCGCTACGACCAGTTCGGCCATCAGGCCTTCCAGGGCGGCGCCGGTGGCGGTGGCTTTGGCGGTTTTGGCGCGGGCGGCATGAACATGGAGGACATCTTCTCCGCGTTCGGCGACATCTTCGGCGGACACGGCGGCGGTGGCTTCGGCGGTTTCGAGAGCATGTTCGGGGGCGGCGGACGCCAGCAGCGCGCCGATCCGAATGCGCCGCGGCGCGGCGACGACATGACGTACCGTCTCGACATCGACTTCGACGAGGCGCTCTTCGGGTCCTCGCGCGACCTGGAGCTGACGATGCCGTGCGAGTGCGACGAGTGCCACGGTTCGGGCGCGGCGGCGGGTTCGAAGCGCGTGACGTGTCCGACCTGCGGCGGACGCGGACAGGTCATCGGCGGAAGCGGATTTTTCCAGGTGCGCCAGACGTGTCCCCGCTGTGGCGGCGAAGGGATGATCGTCGAGAAGCCCTGTAAGAAATGCCGCGGCACGGGACAGGTCACGAAGCCCCAGAAGATCGCGCTCAAGATTCCGGCGGGCGTCGACAACGGTTCGCGCCTCCGTCTGTCGGGCAAGGGTGCGGGCGGCCTTCGCGGCGGTCCGGCGGGTGACCTTTACGTGCAGCTCGTCGTTCGGGATAGCGATCTCTTTGAGCGTGAGGGACAGGACCTTTTCATCGACGTGCCGGTCTCGCCGATCGTCGCGGCGCTGGGCGGTTCGGTCGATGTACCGACGCCCGAGGGCGCGGCGACCTTGAAGATTCCGGCGGGCACGCCGAACGGCAAGGCGTTTCGCCTCAGGGGCAAGGGCGTTCCCTCGCTGCGCGGCGGCGCGGCGGGCGATCTCGACGTCAGGCTCGTCTTCGAGGTGCCGACGAATCTCGACCGCAAGCAGAAGGCGGCGCTCGAGGAGTTTCTCAAGTACTCCTCGCCGAGCACCTATCCGAAAGCCCAGAGCTTCGCGAACAAGACGAAGGTTTTCTTCTCGCATCGCGACAGGCTGAAGAAATAGTTTTCTCAAAGCACCTATGGTGGAATGGCAGACACGGTGGATTTAGGTTCCACTGCGCAAGCGTGGGGGTTCGAGTCCCTCTAGGTGCACCCTCTTTCGCGATTCGCTCGGCGAATCGGCTACGGAGGGCAGTACCGAAACGTTAGCAGTTTCACCCTTTCACCTTTTCACCAAAAGTGTTATAATTACCACATCATGAACAAGATTATCTCCAAGCGTCAGCTTTCTGACAACGTTTTCCAGATGGAACTGGAAGCGCCGCTTATCGCCGCAGAGCGCAAGGCGGGCCAGTTCATCATTCTCATGATTGACGAGAAGCTCGGAGAGCGCCTCCCGCTCACGATTGCCGACGCGTCGACCGAAAAGGGCACGATCACGATCATCTTCCAGACGGTCGGTGCCACGACGACGAAGCTCTCGAAGTTCAACGTCGGCGATGCGCTTCCGGCGGTGCTCGGTCCGTTGGGCAAGCCCACGGCGATCCATCAGCCGAAGGACGGCAAGCCCGGCCGCATCGTGTGCGTCGGCGGCGGCATCGGCGTCGCGCCGATGCACCCGATCGCCCAGGCGATGAAGGCCGCCGGCAACGACGTCACGATCATCATGGGCGCGCGCACGAAGGAGCTCTTTGTGATGGAAGAGGAAATGCGCGCGATTGCGGGCGACAAGCTCATCCTCATGACCGACGACGGTAGCTCGGGTCGCAAGGGCCTCGTCACGGAGCCGCTGAAGGAGCTTTGCGAAGCGGGCGCGGTCGACGAGGTCATCGCGATTGGTCCGCCCATCATGATGAAGTTCTGCGCGAAGACGACGGAGCCGTACGGCGTCAAGACGATCGCCTCGCTCAACACGATCATGATCGACGGCACGGGCATGTGCGGCGGCTGCCGCGTCTCGGTCGGCGGCGAGACGAAGTTCGTCTGCGTCGACGGCCCTGAGTTCGACGCCCACAAGGTTGACTGGGATCTCATGATGAAGCGCATGAGCGCCTTCAAGCCCCTCGAGGCCAAGGCGAAGGACCACGTCTGCAAGAGCGGAATCTTTGCCTGAGTGAACAGGTTATAGGTTAGAGTGAATAACTGAGAGGAATTTTGAAATGACTCCTAAGGAAAGAATGGCGATTGCGCCTCAGGCAATGCCGGAGCAGAATGCTCGGGAGCGCGCGAAGAACATGAAGGAAGTCGCGCTTGGCTACACGGCCGAGATGGCGAAGTGCGAAGCGTCGCGCTGCATGCAGTGTCCGACGAAGCCCTGCATGCAGGGATGCCCGGTCGCGATCAACATCCCGGGCTTCCTCGCGAAGGCCGCGGAAGGCGATTTCGCCGGCGCGCTCAAGATCATCAAGGAGACCTCGCTCCTTCCGGCCGTCTGCGGACGCGTCTGCCCGCAGGAGAAGCAGTGCCAGAAGTTCTGCACGATGGGCAAGCTCCTTAAGGATCAGGACAAGGCGGTCGCAATCGGCCGCGTCGAGCGCTTCTGCGCCGACCTCGCCCGTGAGACGGGCGCCGAAGAGCCGGTCGTCTGCGCCCCGAAGACGGGCAAGAAGGTCGCGGTGATCGGTTCGGGTCCCGCGTCGATCACCTGCGCGGCGGACTGCGCGAAGGCCGGTCACGACGTCACGATGTTCGAGGCGTTTCACAAGTGCGGCGGCGTGCTCGTCTATGGCATTCCGGAGTTCCGCCTCCCGAAGTCGATCGTCCAGCACGAGGTCGAAGGCCTCCAGAAGATCGGCGTCAAGATCGAGAACAACTACTGCGTCGGCCAGACCCGCAAGGTCGCGGACCTCATCGCGAAGGACGGCTTCGACGCTGTGTTCATCGGTACAGGCGCGGGCCTGCCGAAGTTCATGGGCATTCCGGGCGAGAACCTGAATGGCGTCTTCTCGGCGAACGAGTATTTGACGCGTGCGAACCTCATGAAGGCGTACCTCGAGGACCAGGCCGACACGCCCTACTGGCACGGCAAGAAGGTCGCCGTCCTCGGCGGCGGCAACGTCGCGATGGACGCCTCGCGCATGGCGCTCCGTCTTGGTGCGGAGAAGGTCTACCTCATCTACCGTCGCTCCCTCGAGGAGATGCCGGCGCGTAAGGAGGAAGTCCACCACGCGAAGGAAGAGGGCGTCGAGTTCCACATGCTCGAGAACGCGAAGGCGATCCTCGGCGACGAGAACGGTTTCGTGACGGGTGTCGAGTGCCTGAAGTACGAGCTCGGCGAGCCGGATGCCTCCGGTCGTCGCAGTCCGGTCGCGGTTCCCGGTTCCGAGTTCGTCCTCGACGCCGACACGGTCGTCGTGGCGGTCGGCAACGCGTCCAACCCGCTCATCCCGGCGACGACGCCGGGCCTCGAGGTCAACAAGCGCGGCAACATCGTCGTCAATCCCGAGACGAACATGACGTCCATCCCGGGCGTGTTCGCGGGCGGCGACATCGTCTTGGGTGCGGCGACGGTCATTCTCGCCATGGGCGAAGGCCGCCGTGCGGCCGCCGGCATCAACGCGTATCTCGCGAAGTAAGACTTTGCTTCGTACCGCGAGCCGTCCTCGGCCGCGGCGGGTAAACGCACAATCCAAAGGCCATCGGTGCAACCCGATGGCCTTTGGATTGTTGCCGTTCTTGCTGCCGGCGCCGCGGCCGGGGCGGCTCGCGGTACGTTATCGCAGCCGCCCTAGGGCCGGCAGGAGAATGCCGCCGACGGCGTTGCCGGCCGTCATGATCGCGAGCCAGGCCCAGGTGTGGGCGCTGCCGTAGGCGGCGCTCACCGCGAAGTAGTACATGTTCGCGATGCAGTGCTCGAAGCCGCTCAGGATGAAAACGACGACGCAGAGGAAGAGCGTCGCGAGCCGCACCGCCGCCGGGAGTTCCTTCTTCCAGGTGTCGACGGCAATGTACATGAGAAGTCCGCAGAAGACGGCGAGGATGAAGATCGAGAGGGGACCGTCGTTGAGCTTCTCGGCGACCATCTTCGCGATGCGCGCGTCGAACGAGGGGAAAACGCGCGAGGAACGCATCGCGAGCCCCACGAGTCCCGTGCCGACGAGATTGCCGAGCCAGATGACGGCGCAGTCCCGAGCATAGCGGAGCGTGGTCGTTCCCGGCGCGGCGAGATAGCCGATCGCCCCGGTGAAGAGCTTGAAGCCGAGGACGACGATCGAGAGGAGGCCGAAGCCGAAGAGCCAACTGCCCACCATCGGTTCGCTCACGCGCAAAAAGACCGTGCCGGCAATGCCGATGGAGAGACCCGCAAGAATTGCGCCAACGAATGTCAGAAACAGTGTTTTCATAGATGCACGAATTATAGCATAATTTTTCGGCCACAAAGCATCGGATTTTTGATACAATTCAAAGTTGATGAATCAGAAAGTTCGATATCGCATCGGTGAGGACATGACCGATGAGGACAAGCGTCTAGCCGCTGCGGCCAAGGCTGCGAGTGCGGACGCGATCCGACGCCTCAAGGCGCTCGGCTTGCCGATCACGTTCATTCGCGACGGGAAGGTCATCGAACAGGCAGCTGACGGAACCGAAAGAATCATCGAAGAAGTATAAGTTTGACGAGTCGTTTTCGCATAATCGCCGGACCGAACGGATCTGGGAAGACAACCCTCACCGAGTGGTTGCAGCGTGATTATGCCGTCAACTTCTACCATCGCTTGAATGCGGACGACATTTTTGCCGAGGTGAAGGTGTCGCATGCAACGCGTGCGCCGCTGCCGGTAGAGAATGCGCATCTCGTGCGCTACGCCGAGGCGAGCGGCTATCAGCCGGAAACGATTCAGTGCTTCACGGGCGGAACGATTCATGCCGAGGGTGACATCATCCGTTTTGCGTCCGACGACGACATCAACAGCTACACGGTCGCGCTGGTGACGAATTTCCTGCAAGCCGAGCTGATCGCCGCGGGGTTAAGCTTTTCGCAGGAGACGGTCTTTTCGCATGTGTCGAAAGTCGACGCGCTCGCAGCTGCGAAGGCGGTTGGTTTTCGCACCTATCTGTATTTTGTGGCAACCGAAAAGCCGTCCGTCAATCTTGCGCGTGTTGCGTCGCGGTATGCGGCCGGCGGCCACGACGTGCCGCCCGAGAAGGTTATGTCGCGTTACGCGCGTTCCCTGGCGAACGTGCGTCGGGCGCTGCCGTACGTGTCGCGAGCCTATTTCTTCGACAACGGCGGCACGGACATGCGCTATCTCGCGAGCTGGTCGGCGGAAGACGGTTTCGCGCTTCACTGCGCGACGGACGTGCTACCGAAATGGTTTTTGAACTCTGTGTATAATCCCCTGAACGAGGAACTGACATGAAACTGAAACTCTCGGGAATTCTTTTTGCGGTAGCGGCGCTCGTTGTTTCGCAGGCGGTGGCGCGTCCCGTGTTGCGGACTGAAGCCCGTGCGGCGGCTCAGGCCTTTGCCGCGCGCGGCAAGGTGCTTGGCACGCGCTTGGGCACACGCGTCGAGAAGGTCGACGAGCTCGCGACGACGGACGGCGCGGCGTTCTTCGCCGTGAAGATGTCCGGTGGCGGCACGGTCATCACGGCGGGCGATGACGAGTTGTCTCCGGTTGTTGCGATTCTGCCCGGAGAAGAGGATCTGACGACGTTGGACAAGGCCTCGCCGCTCTGGGCGCTTCTCAATCGCGACCTGTCGGCGCAGGCGCGCGCGGTCAAAGCGGGGTACAGGTCGGCGAAAAGCCGTGCGGCATGGTCGCGACTTCTGTCAGCGGGTAGCCGTCCGATGTTCAAGGCCGTTGCTTACGCCGTTGCGCCGGTAGGGGATGCAAGTGGAATTGACGATGTGCGTGTCGCGCCGTTGGTGGATGTGCACTGGAACCAGTCGGGACATGGCGAGAATGCCTTTACGCCGAACAACTACGTGTGCGGTTGCGTGGCGACGGCCATGTCACAGATCATGCGCTACCATTGCTGGCCGACGGACGAAGTCGCGCCATTTGAAGGGCATTGTGAGGTTGACGGGGTTGCGAAGGTCTGCAAAGCGATGGGGGGCCTTTATGCGTGGGACCAGATGCCGGGAACTCTCACATCGGGTATGACGACTGAGCAGAAGGAGGCAATCGGCAAGTTGACGTACGACTGTGGCGTTGCCGTGGAGATGTCGTGGGCCAAGGAGGGTAGCGGTGCTATCACGGCGAATGTTGCCGATGCGCTGAAGACCGTGTTTGGCTATGCCAGTGCTTTGAGCACGTTCGATGGCAAAGGCCTGTCGACAACGGATGCCGAACTGGGTAAGTATGTCTTCTCCTGCCTTGATGCGGGTGCGCCCGTGCAACTCGGCATCAGCGAGCAGACGGAGTTGGGCAGATTCGGCGGACACTCGATTGTGGGCGATGGTTATGGATTTGTCGATGAAATTTCGTACGTTCACTTGAACATGGGCTGGGGTGGTTCGGGGGATGCTTGGTATCACTTGCCGGACATCGACGGCTATCAGGCGACTCAGGGCGGCACGACGTACAATGCGAACACGGTGGAGACGATCATCTACAATATCTTTCCCGAGGTTGACGGTTATGTCCTCGCGGGTCGTGCGATTGACGAAGAGGGAACGCCGCTCGAGAACGCGGAGGTTGAGATCTTTCAGAACGGAACGGTTGTGACGAACGTGCTCTCGTCGGCCACAGGCGTCTGGGCGGCGATTCTGCCAGAGGGCACTTATGACGTGACGGCTGTCTCGGCGGACGGTGAACTCAAGGGCGATATCGAGGCCGTCGGCTTGAGGGACACGAACAGCTGGGGTAACGAGGTGACACTGACGTCTCCTTCTGTGCGTGTCGGTGAAAAGACTTATTCATCGCTCAATTACGCATTGCGTCAGGCGACGACGGGTGATGTTGTCGAGGTCTTTGGGCCGACGACGCTCAAGAAGCCCGTGACACTGAACGGCGATTGCATGGTGTACGCGTCGGGCGATGCCGAGAGCAACGTGATCCGCGTCGTCAACAATGCGACGATTACGCTTCCGACAGGCATGAAACTCGCCCTCACCAATCTCTGCTTTGTCGGCCAGACAACCAACAATCCGCTGATCTCGGTCGAGACGAATGCGACGCTGTCGGTCTCGGGTCTCGTCGATCTTGGCACGGTTAAGGTTAATGACATCACGGGTCTTGACGTGGCGGGCGAGATCTCGAAGTCGATTTACGTGCTGACGCCGAGCAATAAGGTGAATAACGTGTTCGCGACTTACTCGTGCGCGCCGGAGACGGCGGCTGCGTGTGCGAATCATCTCATCAATCCCGACAACGATGAGTTGGGTGGTGTCGCGACGGCAGACGGATTCTTCGTGTGGGGTTATGATGCGCCTGTGCCCGACGATGTGGCGGCTGTGCGCCTGGTAGTGCCCGGCTCGCAGACAAACTTCCGTACGCTCACGGCGCTGATGCGCCATTTCCCGGAAGAAGGCGACGTCGGAATCCGGGTGATCAAGGATGTGTCCTTGGAATTGGCGAATGAACTTGAACTCACGAATCGGAAGGTGACGATTGTCGGTGACGGGATGTCCGTTCCGACAATGACGATCGCACAAGGAAGTAAGCTGAAGAATAATAAGATTCTTTGCCTGACGGGCAGTGAACTTGAGTTGTTAAATGTGACGATCAAGGGATCGCTGAACGCCGAGAAGGCACAGCAGGAACTTTTCCATGTCGACGGCGGCGCGCTGACGTTGGGTGCGGGCACGGCGATCGAAGGCCATGTCACGACGGATCCCTGTCCGTATGGCGCGATTGCTCTTCTCGCAGGCGAGGTGACGCTCAAGGATGGTGCACGGATCGCGAACTGCACGGCCAGTAGCAGCAACACGGGACGCGGCGGCGCCGTCAGCGTTCATGGTGGTACGCTTCACCTCTTTGGCGCGACGATCACGAACTGCACGGCCAACACGAAGTTCGGACAGAGTCTCTATGTTCACAACGAGCATGGTGAATCGAAAGTTGAGCTCTCGGGTAAGGTCGTTGTGGATACGCCGACCTATGTCTTCAGTCGTGACCTGACGATAACGCCGTTCGAAGTCGTTGGTCCGCTTGAAGCGGGTTCGATGCTGCCGATTGATCATCTGTCGAAGTCGCCTACAGATTCCACGAAGGACGCGCTCTCGGGAGGCAAACTGATCGCGACCGTCGCCGACGGCATTACGTTTAACGACGCCGAGACCGAGGCGACGCGCCGCGCGTTCGTCAATACGAAGCACGAGGAACTTGGCGCGGAATTCAGCGGCCAGACGCTCGTCTGGGGCGAGAAGCTGCCCGATCCGGTTGAGCCGGGCTCTGTCCGCGTCATTCAGGGCGCGACGACAAACGAGTATCAGACCGTCGAGGAGGCCTTTGCGTCGATTACCGAAGATGCGACGGTGGAGATCCTGACGACGCTTCACGCCTTCGTCGAGGACATCACGGTGACGAATGACGTGACCTTGACGACGGGACCCGACGTGGGGGCGCAAACGTGGCTGATGCGCGGCAAGGGATCAATCCGCGTGGTCGGCGGCAAACTGACGCTCACGAACATTCTGCTGGATGGTTTTGGGTATTTGATTGACGTAAACAACGGCGAAGATGACGGTCCGACGATCTATGCGGAGAAGGGCGCTTCCGTGATCTTGGGCGTGGACGCCATTGTGTCCAACCAGTGGGGTTTTGCGAAACATGACGCGCCGGCGATCCTTCTGAATGCCTCGACATTTACGATGCTCGACGGTGCTCGAATTACGGAATGCTATAACGAGTGGATCGACGAGGTCAAGGGCGAATCGGGTCGCGGTGCGGCGGTCTATGCCTACAATGGATCGACTGTCAATCTGCTGGGCGGCAGCATTGACGACTGCGCGGCCGCGTATGGCGCCGTCTTCCTCCAGCAGGGTTCGAAGGGCTTTGTCGGCGGGAACTTTACGATTGAGGGCAACACCTCGTTCGACGAAGATGAAGACGGCAATCCACTGTATCAGACTGACCTTATTGTTGACGAGAAATCGACGCTTGCGATCGTCTCGCCATTGACGGGTTCGATCGGTCGTGACTACGTCGCGTCGAAGCGGTCGGATACGAACTATGTCGCGCAGGTCTCCGACTGGCGTGGCTGGGAGTTCTCGGCGCTCACGAACAGCGTCACGGCTTTCTTCCACGACGCGGATGATATGGCTTGTGCGGCGCTGGTCACGAATGCGACGGATACGGCGCTCGTTGTCTGGTCGACGGCGATTAAGGATGGCGTCTACACGGCGAAGGACGGCACAGTCTACAGCCTGATGGGCGAGATGCCTGAGCCCGGTCCTGGCCCTGGCCCTGGTCCCGGTCCCGGCCCTGGCCCGGAGACGGTGACGCCGGAGCCGATCGTCTTCACGAAGATCGCGATGAACGCCGATCAGACTGAGGTGACGCTCGCGTTCACGAACGCCGTCCAGTGGTGCAACTACGCGATCTTCGGGACGAACACCCTCACCGGCGGCTTTGTGATCGAGGGTGTTGCACCGGTCACGAACTTCCAGTGGCAGGTCACCGAACCGAAGGTTGAGCTCACGCTCCCGATCAACGGCAACCTCTTCTGGAAAGCGACCGCCGCCGAAGGCCTCGTCCCCTAACCCCGTACCGCGGTGCGTCTCGCCCGCGGCGCTGAACAGCAACAAATTTAAAAGAACAAATCCAAATGGCTAAAGAATCCAAGACAGGCAATACCGCGCTCGACGCGGTGATGGCACAGATCCGCAAGGAATTCGGCGAGATGTCGATCATGCGTCTCGGCGATCAGGAAATCGAAGACGTTCCCGTGATCTCGACGGGCGCGCTCTCGCTCGACATGGCGCTCGGCGTCGGCGGACTTCCCCGTGGCCGCATCGTCGAGTGCTACGGACAGGAATCGTCCGGCAAGACGACGCTCACGCTCCACTGCGTCGCGAACGCCCAGAAGGCGGGCGGCGTCGCGGCGTTCATCGACGCGGAACACGCGCTCGACCCGGGCTATGCGAAGAAGATCGGCGTCGATCTCGACAACCTCATCGTCTCACAGCCGAACTCCGGCGAAGAGGCGCTCACGATCTGCGAGCAGCTCGCGAAGTCGGGTGCGCTCGACGTGATCGTCGTTGACTCGGTCGCGGCGCTGACGCCCCAGGCTGAAATCGACGGCAACATGGGCGACAGCCACATGGGCCTCCAGGCGCGCCTGATGTCCCAGGCGATGCGCAAGTTGACCGCCGTCGTCGCGCAGACGAAGACGCTCATTATCTTCACCAACCAGGTCCGCGAGAAGATCGGCGTCATGTTCGGCAATCCCGAGACGACGCCCGGCGGCAAGGCGCTCAAGTTCTACGCGAGCTGCCGTCTGCAGGTCCAGCGCATCGGCGCGATCAAGGATACCGGCGGACAGGTCGTCGGCAACCGCACGCGCGTCAAGGTTGTCAAGAACAAGGTCGCGCCGCCTTTCACCGAAGCGGAATTCGACATCCTCTACACCTGCGGCATCTCATACGAGGGCTCGGTCCTCGATGCGGGTCTCGCGCGTGGCATCATCGAGAAGCGCGGCAGCTGGCTTAGCTTCCAGGACAAGCAGCTCGCCCAGGGCTCGCTCGCCACGATTGAGTACCTTAAGGCGAATCCTGAAGTCACGCAGCAGATCGTCGACCTCGTCAAGACGACACCGGTCAATCCGGCCCTGGCGAAGAAGAAATGAGTTGGATGAGGTTGAGGTCGAAGGTTGAGGTTGAGACGGACGATGAAAGCCGTGGTTGTTCTTTCTGGCGGACAGGATTCCGCGACTTGCCTGGCCCTGGCGATCAAGAAGCACGGAGCCGATAACGTCGCGGCGATCACCTTCGCCTATGGCCAGCGCCATCAGATCGAAACCAAGTTCGCGAAGAAGCTGGTCAGGCGAATCCCGGAAGTGGTCAACTCCGTACCGCGGTGCGTCCCCGCCCGCGGCACTGCACAGGCGGCCTTTACCACGCCGCGGGCGAGGACGCACCGCGGTACGAAAATCCTCCACAAGATCGTCAAGCTCGACTTCTACAAGCACCTGACGACCAACGCGCTCCTCGACCACTCGCTTGCAATCAAACGCGACCCACCGCCGTCAACCTCAACCTCCAACCTTAAACCTCCAAATACCGTCGTTGAAGGGCGCAACGCGATTTTCCTTCAGCTTGCGGCGGTGTGGGCGAAGACGCTCGGGGCGACCGAGGTTTACACGGGTGTGAGTGAGGCGGACTTCTCTGGCTATCCCGACTGCCGCGGCGTCTTTATCCGTGCGGAAGAGAAGGCGATTCGCCTCGCGCTCGACTACCCGATCAAGATCGTGACGCCGTTCCTCAAGATGTCCAAGGCAAAGGAGTGGGCGCTCGCCGCGAAGCTCGGCATCTTGAACGTCATCAAGAACGCGACCGTGACCTGCTATAACGGCATCCCCGGCGCCGGCTGCGGGAAATGTCCCGCCTGCAAATTGCGTGCGCGAGGCCTTAGAGAGTTCGAGGCGGCAGCAAAGGGGACGCGACATTCCTGTCGCGTGCAACAGAAACAGTGACCCTCCTTTTCGAGGATGAGTCCATTCTGGTCGTCGACAAGCCGGCGGGACAGATCGTGCATCCGGCTCCGGGACACGAGACGGGGGCGCTTACCGATGAACTTGTCGCGCACTGTCCCACGATGCGTGGCATCGGCTCGGTGTCGCGTCCCGGCGTCGTGCATCGCCTTGATCAGGATACCTCGGGCGTCATGGTCTTCGCGAAGACGCAAGAGGCGTATCTCAATCTGCGCCGCCAGTTCGAATCGCACAAGGGCATTCGTAAAACCTACTTGGCGGTGTGTCATGCGACAGCAGCGGGGACGCGACACTCTTGTCGCGTCGGAGATAAGGGCACCCTCGACTCTCTGATCGGCCGCGACCACCTGCGTGCGATCTCCCACTACGAGGTCTTGGGCTGCCAAGGCCCCGTCGCGCTCGTGCGTTTCGACATCGAGACGGGACGCATGCACCAGATCCGCATCCACGCGAAGGAGCTCGGACATCCCCTCGTCGGCGATCCGCTCTATGGCGACGCGGCGGCCGACCGCCGACTTAGGCGCAAGCCGAATCGCACGCTCCTGCATGCGGTCGAGCTTTCGTTTCTGCATCCGAAGACCGGCCGGCGCGTGACCTTCGCGGCACCGCCGCCGAGTGACATCGTGTATGTCGGCTAATCATTTCAGGACCTCTGCATGTCGATCGGTACCGTTTTGCGCATTCTCCGGCAGGGTTAAATGGCGTTGAAGGGCGTTCCGATGGTGATTTGACAGATTCTGCCGTGTTTTGATATACTACGCACTCATTCCATCTGGGTCGGGCTCTTTCTCAGGCTGCCCGAACGGTAAGGAAAGAAAGGAAAACGAAAATGCCTAAGATGAAAACGAAGAAGTGCGCGGTTAAGCGCATGCACCTCTCGAAGGGCGGCAAGGTCCTTCGCTCGCAGGGCGGTCACGCGCACCTCAACAATGGTAAGACGCGTTCCCGCAAGAACCGCCTCAACGGCACGACGGCCGTCGAGTCCCTCCAAGTCACCAAGACCTACGCGCGTGCGCTCCAGGGTCGCTAATTAAGAAGGAGATAGAATACCATGCGTGTTACGAATGCTCCCGCTTCCCGCGAACGTCGCCGCCGCCGCCTTGAACTGGCGAAGGGCTTTTATGGTGCGCGTTCCAAACTCTTCCGTACCGCGACCGAGGCTGTCGATCGCGCGATGCGTCTCTCGACGGAGCACCGCAAGCTCAAGAAGCGCGACTTCCGTCAGCTCTGGATCGCCCGTGTCAACGCGGCGTCCCGCGCCGAGGGCATCAGTTACTCGAAGCTCATCGCCGGCCTCATCAAGGCGGGCGTCACGCTGAACCGCAAGATGCTCTCCGAGATCGCGATTCAGGATCCCGCGGGCTTCAAGGCGATCGTCGAGATTGCGAAGGGTGCTTGAGTTAGGTGTAGGTTTGAGGTGTAGGTGTAGAATGGATGCATTCCGCTCTTGACCTTGATCTCCGACCTTGACCTCAAAAAAAGAATGTTGCGCATTTGCCGCAACATTCTTTTTTTGCTATAATGGCAACAACAAACGGGAGGTTACCTATGGCTGAAGCCGAATACGAAGAAATCGACGTGCCGGTTCGCGAGAACACGGAAGAGGCGGAAATCCGCGATACGGATATCGTCTTTGACTGTCCGCACTGTGGCAAGAACCTCGTCATCGACTACCGCGGCGCCGGGCTTCAGATCAACTGCTCCGAGTGCGGGCAGTCGGTGTTGGTGCCGATTCCGGACGGGATGGAACTCGCCGACCTTGACCTTGATTCGGGCGAGATCCTCAAGCAGCTTTTCGCGACGCGCCGTAATTACCAGAAGGCCGAACTCAAGATCCAGGCGCTGAAGGCGCGGCTCGTGCAGATGCAGGAGACGTTGAGCGTCCTGCAGGAAGTCGTTTCGGAAGGAATTACCGAAGCGTGAACGCCAAGCGTCTTTTCGTGAACGCGCTCACCTTCGCGCGCGTGCCGCTCATCTTGATTTGGGCGGTGATTGCGGTCGTAACGCAGACAAACGTTGCGCACCTGACGACGGGCGAGGCCGTGACTTGGGCACTTGTGGCCGGCGCGGCGATGTTCCTCGCGGGGATCACCGATCTCTTTGACGGCAAGCTCGCGCGCAAATGGGGTGTTGTTTCGGCGCTTGGAAAGATGGCCGATCCGTTGATGGACAAGGTCTTCTTCATCGTGGCGTTCCCGATGCTTCTCTGGCAGTCGATGGCGGTGGGCGGCGAGGGCGCGACGTGGCATTCGGTGTCGCTCTTGGTCTTCACGATTCTCTACTCGCTGCGTGACACGTGGGTCACGTTCCTTCGGTCCGTCGGCTCAATGTACGGCGCGGACGTGGCGGCGATGTGGATCGGCAAGGTCCGCACGGCGCTCTCGTTCCCAGCGGCGGGGTGGGTCTACGCGTATCTGGCGCTCTCGCCCCAGCTGCCGAAGACGGAGGGCTGGCTCTTCCTTGCGAGCGCATGGGAGACGAGCTGCCTCTTCGTCGAGCTGTTCCTGATCGTGCTGACGCTCTGGACGCTTGTCGTCTACACAAAAGCGTATGCGCCGTATCTGAAAAAGGCGCTTGAACGCAAATAGAATTTTTGAGATAATATCACCAACAGAACAAACAGAAGGTAAATCAAAAATGAACAAGACCAACAAAGGCTTTACACTCGTCGAATTGCTCGTCGTTATCGGCATTCTCGGCATTCTCATGGGCGCGCTCTTCCCGGCGATTTCGGCCGCCATGCTGTCGGCGAACACGTCGGCCATGTCGATGCGCGGCCGCAACCTTTTCGTCGGCATCACGCAGGCTAACACCGAGCGTGAAGGCGCGGGCCTCCAGAGCGTGTGGCCGAAGTCGACGGATCAGCAGAGCGACGACCAGGAAGATATCGCCGGCATGCCGTTCTCCGATTCCGCGAAGTACTTCGAAGAGCTCTTTAACATCAAGAAGTATGGTGAGACAGACTGGGCTCCGTATGTGAGCGGCGTCGATATCGGCGTTCTCTCGGGCTCGGGCGTCCCGGCCTTCACGGGCGGCACCTCGCTCAATGGCCAGAACGTTGCCTGGTGCGTCGCGAAGGGCGTCACGGACGAGATGGAAGACATCGTCCCCGTGCTCGTCACGCGTAACGCGCAGATCGGCGCGCTCCCGACCTCGAGTGGTTCGCATGACATGTCGACCGATAAGACGGAAGTCAAGATCGGCAAGGCTGATGGCGGTGAGTCCGACACGCCGTTCGGCAACAAGGCGTTTATTGTTATCCGCAAGGGCGGTGCGGCGCAGGTCATCAAGGCGAAGTACAACAAGCTCTACCTCGTCTACAACCGTCAGAGCTTCGTGATCCCGCAGGGCACGACGTTCGAGTACTTGAAGACGGGTGCGAAGTAAGTGACCGTTAAGGTCGCGATCGACCTGGCGCTCGATCGGCTCTTCGACTACGAAGTTCCCGAAGCGCTTGAGAAGAAGCTGGCCGTCGGCCAGCTTCTTTCCGTTCCGTTTGGACATCGCGAGGTGCGCGGCTTCGTGATGGCGGTGGAGGGAGAGGTGGACGAATCCCGTACCGCGGTGCGTCCTCGCCCGCGGAGTTTCCAGGTTGGGCTGTTCGACACCGCGGGCGAGACGCACCGCGGTACGGAGTTTCGCCTCAAGCCCATTACCGCCATTGTCGACGAGACGCCATTTTTCTCTCCGGCGTTGCTGGAGCTCGTCAAGCGTGTGGCGGCGTACACGTGTTCGCCGCTTGAAACGGTGCTTAAAACCGCACTTCCGGCGGCGGTCTTGAAGAAGAACGCGAAGCCGCAGGAGCTTCTCTTCATCGAGCCGACGCTCGGCGCGGTGCCGGTCTCGCTCACGAAGCGGCAGGAGTGGCTCTATGCGCAGATCGCGCGCCTGGGCGGCGGGTGGATGAGTCAGCTTTGCCATGAGCTCAAGACGACGCCGGCGACGATCAAGCAGCTCGGACAGCTCGGGCTCGTCAAGGTCGCCGTGAAAGCGAAGCGCCGCAATCCGCTCGGCAACCGCAAGATTCTGCCGACGAAGCCGCTGCCGCTGAATGAGGAGCAGGCGAAGGCATTGGAGGCAATTGCATCGCGGGGTGATTCAAGTCCCGCGAGTCGGAAGTTGGAAGTCGCAAGTCGAGACGACGACCGACGTGCGACGACCGACGTCCGGGAGGACCAGCCGAAAAGTCGACGGCCCGTGCTTTTGTTCGGCATCACGGGTTCGGGAAAGACCGAGGTCTATCTTCAGGCGATTGCTGCAGAACTTGATGCGGGACGCGGGGCGATCGTGATGGTGCCGGAGATTTCGCTGACGCCACAGACCGTGCAGCGATTTGCGTCCCGCTTCGGCGACCGTGTCGCGGTTCTTCATTCGGCGCTTTCCGACGGCGAGCGCTACGACGAGTGGCACCGCATCCGCTCTGGCGCGGCGCGCGTCGTCGTGGGGCCTCGCTCGGCGGTGTGGGCACCCGTGAAGGACTTGGGGCTCATCGTTGTCGACGAGGAGCATGAGAACTCGTACAAGCAGGACGAGACGCCGCGCTACCATGCGCGGGACATCGCCGTCTTGCGCGGCGCAATCGAAGGCGCGCGGGTCGTCCTCGGGAGCGCGACGCCGTCCCTCGAGAGCTGGATGAACGTGAAGAAGGGGAAGTACGCGCTCGCGACGATGACGAAGCGTGCGGGCGCGGGGACCTTGCCTGTCGTGAGATTGGTGGATATGGGCTCGGAACGGCGCGACAAGAGTGTCGCGCCCCCGATGCGTGCCGGCGACGGGGACGCGACACTCTTGTCGCGTCAGTCAGGAGGTTCTATCTTCTCCAAAGATCTCCTCGACGCGATTTCGCTTCGGCTGCAGCGGGGCGAGCAGACGATTCTCTTTCTCAACCGGCGCGGATACTCGCGGCAGGTCGTGTGCGAGGACTGCGGACACGTCCTCGAGTGTCCGCACTGTTCGACACCCGACCGAGGGATGCCCTACACGTACCATCGCGCCGACACCTGCCTCCGCTGCCACATCTGCGGCGGATGGATCGAGATGCCGCGGGGCTGTCCCCAGTGCAAGTCGACGCATCTCACCTATCGCGGCATCGGCACGCAGCGCGCGGAGGCGGCACTGAAGACCTGTTTCAAGGAGGCGCGCGTCCTTCGGATGGATGCCGACTCGACTAGCCGCAAGAATTCGCACGACGAGATCCTCGGCATCTTTCGCCGCGGCGAGGCCGATATCCTCATCGGCACGCAGATGATCGCGAAGGGGCTTGACTTCCCGAACGTGACGCTGGTCGGCGTCCTCAATGCCGACAGCTCCATCAACATGCCGGACTTCCGCGCGAGCGAGAGGACGTTCCAGCTTCTGGCGCAGGTGTCGGGACGTGCGGGACGCGCGGAACTTCCCGGTGAGGTCATCATCCAGACCTATGATCCCGAGAACGCCGTCCTGCGTTTCGCGGCGTGCGCCGACTACGAAGGTTTCGCGGCGGCCGAGCTGAAGGCGCGCGAGGAGATGGCGTTCCCGCCGTACACGCATCTCGCGCTCGTGACGCTCAAGTCTCAAGACCTACGAGAGGTCTCGAGCTGGGCCGAGATGTACGCCACTTCGCTCCAGAACGTAGCGAAAACCGTACCGCGAGCCGCCTCGGCCGCGGCTGGACCAGGTCCGACACTTGAGGTTTCCGACGCGCTGCCGAGTGCGCTCGAGAAGGCCGACGGCTGGTTCCGCTGGCAAATCGTCATTCGCGGGACGTCGAACGCGAAAATCGCCCAGGCCTGGCGTTGGTTGGTTCGGCAACGTCCCGCACCGAAATCGCTCCGCGTCAGTATTGACATTGATGCGCTCAATTTAGTATAATTGCGACGATAGACTCCTAGGAAAGATTATATACTCATGAAGTCGACTCAATTTCTCGCTTTTGCGGCCTGCGCGTGCATGGCCTTTGGGGTGTTTGCCGATGCGGCGAATACGCTCATTACGTTCTCGACGCCGGGCACGGATACGTATGCCGACGGCGTGCCGGTGAAGGACGGCGAGATCTACGCGCTCGTTTGGTTCGCCGACGGCAACTTCGACGGCTTCACGACCGAGGGCCAGGCAGTCGACGCAAACGACAAGGTCATCTTCAAGGCCGGTCTCGCGAAGGACGGCAAGTGTCCGCTGACGCTCTTTCAGATCGACTCGAAGGTCGCGCCCCAGGGCGGTCAGTATGCGGTCTACCTTCTCGACACGCGCGCCGGCAACGGCATCGTGACGGGTGCGGCGGTCGCGAAGACTTTCGGCGGTGCGAACGGCACAGCGAATATCGCGGCGGCCAAGACCGACAACACGGTCGATGCCGAGGGCAACGCTGTGGCGGTCAAGGCTGGTAGCGCGGCGCTCGCAGGCGATATGGCGGCGATTGCGCCGGTCATCAAGGGCATCGCGATTGACGGTGCGCAGGTCACGATTTCGGTCGGCAATCTCGTTCCCGGTCTCAAGTACTCGGTGATGGGCGGGCTTATGCGTGATACCGTCGTCAAGTCTGTTGGCTTCCAGGATGCGAAGGAAGCGAACATCGTCGTCAACTCCGACGAGAAGTTTTTCTCGATCAAGGCTGAATAAGTCTTAGAAAGGAAATAATCAAATGAAGACGATTGTTTCTGCTCTCGCGATTGCCGCGGCCTCCACGGCTCTGGCGGTCGAGTCCTCCAATACCTTCGGCATCCTCCGCGTCGACTCCGACAAGGCGCAGACGATTATCTCCATCCCGTGGGAAAATGCCGGCGGCGGTGCAATCAAGGTCAAGGATGTCGTGAAGACTGCAAACCTGACGCCGAAGTCGGACGATCCTGCGTATATCGGTGATCAGCTTTATTATTACAACGGCTCATCGTATAAGATGTGGCGCTTGACCTCCTCGGGTTGGGAAGGTGCGACGATAGTTGCCAATGGCATTACGCCTACGGCAGGTTCTGATACAGATGAGCTGGCGCGCGGCGGTGCGTTGATTCTCGTTCGTAAGAATCCGACGGCTGGTACGCCTGCCGTAGCCAATCCGTTCTACCTCTATGGGCAGTATAATTCGACGCAGCCGTTGATTTCCGTTACTCGTAATGACTCAAGTGTTACCTACACCTTGATTGCTCCTCCGTCAGCGAACGCGGTTTCGCTTAACGCCGGAACGTGGGCTGGCGTGACTTCTGGTGATCAGGTCATTCTTCCGAATGGTCAGCCTTTGTATTGGAAGGATTCGACCGATAAGTGGTGCACACTGACGACGAATTTGGATACGGGTGACGAAACCTATACGCCTTATACTACGCCGGTTCCGGCCGGAGAAGGCGTTTGGATGCGTGTGCAGAAGGGCTCAGGAACTGTTTCTGTTCAGTGGTAACTAGAAAGATAGGAAGACGTTATGAAGAAGCTATTTATTGCTTTTGCGATTGCGAGTTTGGCGCTTATGTCGCAGGCCTCGTACCTCTATTGGCAGGTTCAGTCGGAGGATTACACTACGATTACAGAGCCGAGCAAGGTCAATACCGCGTATCTTTATGCAAAAAAGGATGGTGCCGCAGATACTAAGATTGGTGCACTTAAGAAGGGTAACGAGCAAGAGTATTACGCTGTCGATGTCTCCACCTTTGCTACAGGCGGTTATTCTTTCTACATCGAACTAGTCAATTATGACTCTGGTGTCAAGGATGTGCTTGGGTATAGCGAAACCAAGTCCTATGCAGAATTGGTGAGTTCGGGTTATATTTTGGAAACGCCATTGTCCATTACCTCTGCTAATGTTTGGCATGGTGGAGCGTATGCCGCCCCTGAGCCGACCTCTGGCGTGTTGATGCTCTTGGGTCTCGCGGGTCTTGCTCTCAAGCGTCGCAAAGCTTAATTTATGAAAAACGACGAGCTTCTCGAAGCGGAAGTCGCCCAGACCGAACGTATCGGGCTGGGCGATTTGGTTATTGTTGTCCTCATTGCGGCAATCACGTTGTTCTTTGCCGGGCTGTGGGAGTATCCGGGACTGCATCCGAGCTTGTGGGACGGTGTCGCGGTGGCGACGGGGGTGCGCCCGGCGACGAGCGTGTTGCCGGGGTACTGGACGGCGGCGGCTTCGCAGATCTACGCGTGGTTCGGCCTTGCGCATGGCGCGGCGATGATGCGACTCTTTGGACATCTCGCGTTGGCGGCGGTGGCGGTCTGTATCTATTCGGTGTTGCGCGAATGGCTAGCCTTGGCGATGCGGATGCGTCCGCAAATTTCGAAACGTCGCACGCTCGTCATGCGTATGGCGTCAGCTGTCGGCGCGGCGGCTTTTGTTGCATCCGATCCCGTCTGGACGGCCGGTCAGTGCCTGTCGGAGACGACGATTCTCCTGGGACTCACGCTCGCGGCAATCGAGTTCTTCTTCGTCTTCCTGCGCAAGGGTACGCTCACGTATGCGTACCTGTGCGCTTTGACGCTGGGCTTGCTGTCGGCCGAAACGCCGATGGGAATCATCCTGTCCCTGATCCTGATCTTCCTCAATAACGCGATCCTCAAGTACATGCCGGCTTTGGAGTCGCCGTTCTTCAAGCCGTCGGTGATGGAAGTCGGCAAGTGGCACATGACGTTTATCTTCCTCTCGGCGCTGGCTGGCGGGGTAGCGCTGAACTGCTGGACGTTCATCGCGCATGACGGGTTGGTCGGTACGGGTGGCACGGTCGGCGACATCCCGCTCAGCTATTTGCTCAGCTACTGGCATCGCCTCGCGGGCGCGGCGGACGCAAGCGCATGGGTGCTGTGGGTCGGCGTTTCCATTTTGCCGTTTGTTGTCGCGACGATCAAGTTCCCCGAAAGTGCGGATGAGGAGCGGTTCCTCTCGTACACCTCGGGCTTGATCTTCTTCGGTTGCGGCGTCGTGGTGCTGGCGCAGTCCGCGTCGTTGCCCGCGCTCTGGTTCTGGACGTATTCCCCGATGAAGTCCCAGTTCCTCCTGTCGATTGGACTTTTCTGCTGCGCGGCGACGCTCGCGCTTTCGCTGACGGTTCTGGGCGTGGACGCGCTTTGTCGTGATCACAAGCGCCTGGCCAAGCAGTTTTTCGGCGAAATCGTCGACGACGAGGAAGATGATGACGAGGAGAACGGAAATCGTCCGATTCGTCCCCTGGCGCGTCGCATTGAGAAGGATGTTCGTGTTCCGCTCTCGACGGTCATCCTGCGTCGCCTGGGCATCATCGTTATTCCGCTGGTGGTTGTCGCGGTGATGATTCCCGGACGCGTCAAGAAGACGACGCGGCAGATGATGACGATCCTCAACGCGGCGATTGAGGAAATCGTGCGTGAGGCGGGTGAGGCGAAGTTTCTCTTCACGGACGGCAATCTCGATGCCGCGATTGAACTCGCGGCCGTTCGCAACGGCTTGCCGCTCAGGTGCTACTCGCTGATGGGCGGTCCGGGCGCGTACAACGTTTATCTCCGTTCGCGTGAGATGACGGACGAAGAGGATCGCTTCTCGTTCAAGTATGACACGGCGATGGGGCTCCGGTCGTGGATTCGCGACAAGCCTGCGCGGCTTGCCGAGTCGGCCGCACTCATGGGTTTCGATCTTTGGAAACGTGACGGCAAGCCGATTCCCCCGATGGGCGGACTTCTCTCGCGTCTGACGGGCTTTGTTGACGAAGCCGAGCGGCAGCGTGGCATTGCGGCGGCGCAGGACCTTGCTCAACAGGTTCTCGCGGTTCATCACGGCAAGGGCGGCGCCAAGACCTGCACGGACAAGGCCATCTTGGACGCGTTCTATGCCCTCCAGTGGCGCCTCGCGCGCATGTGCATTTACCGTGGTGAAGCCGAAGACCTGGCCGGAGAGGCTGAGGCGGCAATCGCGGACGTAAACCTATCCAAGAGGCTCAACGAGTGTAATGCAATTTACAAGGACCTTGTGCGTGCGATGGAAAAACGCAACGAAGCGATGATGCAGAAGCTGACACCGCGTGAGGGCCTTCAGCTGGCGCTCGTCCGCGCCGATTTCACGATGGGCAAGCTTTACGCGGAGACGATTCTCGGTTCGGATCCGGACAATCCTGACGCGAACTTTGCGATGGGTATGTTCTATTTGAAGGAGCGGCAGCTTTCGCGAGCCGAGCGCTATCTGCTTCGGTGCCTCATCCGCAAGCCGGAGGAGCCTGCAGTCTACAACAATCTGGCGATGCTTCAGATCGAATTGAAGAAGTTCGACGCTGCGCGCGTCAATGTCGAGAAGGCGCTCAAGCTGATTCCCGACTCTGCGGCGGTGCTGGACACGAAGAAGGCGTTGGATGCGGCGATCGAGGCCGCGAAGAATCCGCCGAAGAAGAAGCCCCTTGTGGACAAGCAATGAATGCGCTGAACGAGATACTGAGCTCCGTGGGGCGGACGGGTCTCGTTCTCGTGCGCGCACTCCGGTATTTCCCGTCGGTCCTTTGCCGGTCGGACGCCCGTCACGACCTGTTGCGTCAGCTGTATGCGACGGGTGTGCGCACGTTGCCCGTGCTGACCGTGGTCTCGTTCTTCACAGGTATGATTCTGGCCCTTCAGGTCGGTCTTGAACTCCGGCGCTTTAACCAGGAGATCTACCTTGGTGCGGCGGTCATGCTGACGCTGATCCGCGAGATGGCCCCGTTCAGTTGCGGCATCTGCCTTGCGGCCTGTGTCGGCTCGGCGATTGCAGCGGAACTCGGCACGATGAAGGTGAATGATGAAATCGATGCCTTGAAGGTGATGGGAATCCCTCCGGCGCGCTTTCTGGTGGCGCCGCGTGTTCTGGCGCTTGTTCTGATGGCGCCGCTTCTCGCCTTCTACTGTTGCATCCTCGGTACGATCGGCGGCGGCCTGGTCGGCAACACCCAGCTTGGTGTTGACTTCTCGCAGTATATGACGAGTGCCATGTCGATGGCGGGCGAGAAGGACCTCTTTGTCGGACTTCTGAAGGCGCTCGTCTTCGGACTCGCAATCGGCGTCGTGTCGGCGAAGGAAGGCCTCGACACCTCACGCGGCGCCACCGGCGTTGGGAAAGCGACGCAGCGCTCGGTAATCGTCTCGTTCCTGTCGATTCTCGTCTTCGGGTATATGATCACGCGGATGTGTTACAGGTGATGGATACTATAATCGAGTTCAAGAACGTGATGAAGCGGTTTGGGGAGCAGACCGTTCTGGACGGGGTCACGTTCGCGGTTGAGCGGGGCGAGATCCTAGCCGTGGTCGGTCCGTCGGGCACGGGCAAGTCCGTCACGCTCAAGCACATTGTCGGACTCCTCGAGCCGGATGCGGGCGAGATTGTGACCGTGACGCCGCGCATCGGCTACCTCTTCCAGTCCGGCGCACTCCTCGCGTGGCTCACGGTTGCCGAGAATGTGGCACTGCCGCTGCGCGAGACGACGGATCTTTCCGACGCGGAAATTGATCGCAAGGTTGAGGCGGCCCTCGCGTCGGTGGAGTTGACCGGTGCAGCGGAGAAGTATCCGTCGGAAATCTCGGGCGGCATGCTCAAGCGGGCGGGACTCGCCCGGGCGATCGTGCGCGACGTGGACGTCGTCCTCTATGACGAGCCGACGTCGGGACTCGATCCCGTCACGTCGGGAAAAATCCATCAGTTGATCGTGCGGCTCAACCGCGAACGGGGCATTACGTCCGTCCTCGTCACGCATGACCTGCCGCGTGCGCTCAAGATCGCGACGCGCATTTTACTGCTCAAGGATGGGAAGGCTGTGGTCTGCCTGTCGCCCAAGGAGTTCGTCAAATCGTCCGAGCCAGAGGTCAAGGCTTTTCTGGCGGCGATGAAAGGAGAAGTGTTATGAGCAATCGTAAGAATGAGACATTCAACGAGGTTGTCATCGGTCTCTTCATGGTCGTCGTCATTGCGCTCCTCGCCTATTTCACGATCGTGATCTCTGGCGTGGACGTCCTGCGGGGCGAGGGACGGGTCTCGATGTCGATCGTTTTCGATCAAGTCGGCGGACTCAAGGACCACGACAACGTCATGTATCGCGGCACGAAGGTCGGCAAGGTTGAGAGGGTCAAGGTGACGCCATCGAACCTTGTGGTCGTCGCCACCGTTGACAGCCGTGTTGTCCTGCGCGAGAAGTATGCGATTTCGGTCTGCAACCTCTCGATGCTCGGTGGGAACTACCTGCTGCTTGAGGAAGGCACGGGCGAACCCGTGTCGCTTGCCGAGACGCGTTTCGTTGGCCAGTCGCCCGTCGACTGGATGCGCGGCGTCACGGAGATCACGGAGAATGTCCGCAAGCTGACGGAACTTCCCGAAATCCATGTTATCATCTCGAATGTTGCCAGTGTCGCGACGAAGGCGGATCGCCTAGTCTCGCATGCCGATGCCGTTACCCTTGAGGCTGAAAACTTCATGAAGCGCGTGAACGGGTCGGTTGACGACGTTCTCGCGACTGTGTCCGACGCGCGGACGTTCCTGACGAATGCGACCTGTGCTGCGCAGTCGATCGATTCCGCCGCGAAAAAGGCGGACGACATCCTCGGCAAACTTGATGACGACAAGACGATCGGCGATCTTGAGGCCGGAATCGCGGCGTTTCGCAAGGCGGCCGAGAGTTTGGACGCAAAGGATCTGATGGCGAAGGCTGGTGAACTCGCGACGAATCTCAACGACCTCGCCCTTAAGCTCAAGAACGGCGAAGGCACGCTCGGCAAGCTTGCGAACGACCCGACCTTGTACAACGAGGTTCAGGGGATGATCAAGGATGCGCGTCAGGTGCTGGACAACTACCGCGACACGACGCCAATCTCGACGTTCTCGTCGCTTGCGACAGGAGCTCTCTGATGCTGCTCTTCGCTGCCTCGCTCTTCTTCACGAATCCCGCGCCGCTCGACATGCCGCGAGCGACGGGCTATCTCGTGTCTGTCCGCGAGAAGGAAGGTGTCCGTCGTCGTCTTGAGGATCGGTATCTGAAGGGCGACCTCTGGGTCTCGCAGTCCGTCGACGGACGCTGGATCGACGACGAGGATCGCGTCTTCATGCTGGCCCATCTTGACGTTCTGCCGCCTGAAGGCGAGGCCGCACGGTCGTTTGCGACGCGCGAGACATACTTGAAGGGACGTGTGGCGATCGACAAGCGGCAGAAGGAGGCGGTTCGCGAAGCCGTGGCCGCGCTGGCCCCGTTTGACTTGCCCGAGAAGCCGGCGCGTCCGCGTCAGCAACCGCGCGGCTACAAGGCGGTCGACTACTGGCACGGCACCAACACGTCGGCGATCGTCTGCGCCTATTTGCCGGAGAGACAGGAAACCTGGCGTCTGGCCATCTGGGAGCTGTCCGAGGAAGACGAGTGGGGCGAAGCGCTCAAGCTCTTTGAACGTGAGTTTCTCAATCAGCAGCCTGCAGCTCTGGCGGTTCCTCCTGCTCGTGTCGATGAACGTGCGCTGTTGCGCCGTGACGCGGCGCATTCGGTCTCCGCCTATGCGAATTGGCATGTTGCCGACGGCGAGACGTTTGTCGTCCTTGACGATCTGCCGACGCGAAGCCTGACAGTCGCCTATACGAACGATCTCGTGAAACTGCGGCGACGTTTCGCCGAAGTCCTGCCGACGCCGATCGACGGCTCGAACACGCTTTGCGTGGCGCGAATCTATGCTGATCGTGCGG
The DNA here is from genome assembly GCA_945834475.1 of uncultured Verrucomicrobiota bacterium. Lineage (GTDB taxonomy): Bacteria > Verrucomicrobiota > Kiritimatiellia > RFP12 > UBA1067 > UBA1067. The sequence continues at coordinate 5,466 of CAMAHK010000015.1, read as the reverse complement.
AGTATCTCGCGGCTCTTGAAACCTCGGGTCTCACCAACATGGTCTGGAGCGCGGCGTATTGGTCGCCGCAGCGCCGTGAACTTGTCGCCCATGCCTCTCCCTCAACCTCGACCTCCAACCTCAACCTTCTTTCAACACTCCGTCACGAATCGTTCCACCAGTATCTCTCGTATGCGACGGCGATGATCGCGACCTCGCCTTGGCTTAATGAGGGCTATGCCCAGTATTTTGAGGACGAGACATCGGCCGATTGGCAGATTTCTGCGACGCCTGAAGACCTGGAGCGATTCTCGCTCCTCCTGCCAGCTCTCCTGATGATGGACTACGAGCAGTTCTACGCGGGGACGGACATCGAGCGACGGCTGAAGTACCGGCTGGCCTGGTCAGTCGCCGTCTTTCTGGAGAATGGTGCACCGAAGGTCCGCTTTCAGCCGTTCAAGAACGTGAAGCGCGACTACATTGCCGCGCTCCTTGAAACGCAGGACATGCACAAGGCCACGGCGGCGGCCTTCTGTTCGAAGGATCTTCTCGACAAGTTCGTCGGCGATTGGCTCGCCTATTGGAAAAGTCACTAGTCCGTACCGCGAGCCGTCCCCGGCCGCGGCGTCACCCCGCCAGATATGAATTCTTCAACCTATGTCGGCCGCCTCGCCCCGTCCCCCACGGGAGCGCTTCACCTCGGGAACGTGCGCACCTTCATGATCGCATGGCTGCGCGCGCGTTCGCAGGGTGGCAAGGTGATCTTTCGCATGGAAGACCTCGACCACCCGAAGGACAAACCCGGTGCGGCAGCCGCAGCGGTCGACGATCTCCGCTGGCTCGGCTTCGACTGGGACGAAGAATACGTCCAGTCCGAACGCCGCGCAATCTACCGCAAAGCCCTCGCCGATCTCCGTTCTCAACCTCAACCTTCAACCTCAACCTTCTCCCGCGTCTACCCGTGCGTCTGCTCGCGCAAAGACGTCGAGAACGCCCAGTCGGCTCCGCACGCCGGCGAGCAGCTCCATTACCCGGGAACCTGCCGCGGCCGCTTCGCATCTTGGCAGGCCGCACAAGATGTCCTCGTCCCCGTACCGCGAGCCGTCCTCGGCCGCAGCGTCACCCAGCCCTCCGTTCGATCTCCCTGCTGGCGTTTCGCCGTCGAGCCGAACACGGTCGTCACCTTCGACGACGCCTTTGCGGGACGCTACACGCAAAATGTCGCGGCGACGCTCGGGGACTTTCCGCTGGCGCGAGACGAAGACGGTGCTGGCTACACCTTCGCCTGCACGGTCGACGATCTCCTGATGGGGGTTACGGAAGTCGTTCGCGGTGACGACCTTCTCGCGGCAACCCCCGCCCAGATCCTGATTGCCGAGGCGCTGGGGCGCACACCGCCTTCTTACTGCCATGTGCCGCTCGTGGTCGGGCCTGACGGACGGCGTCTGGCGAAGCGCCACGGCGACACGCGCATCGCACTCTATCGCGAGCAGGGGAAGAGCCCTGAGGAAATCCTCGGCTTCCTTGCTGCCTCCTGCGGTTGGGCCGCCCCCGGTGAGAAGACCTCCCTCCGTGATCTCATCTCTCGCTTTGACCTCAAGACGATTCCCCGCGAACCCTTTGTCATTACTCTGAAATGTGATTTGACGACACTCGTCCGATGACGGATTTACAACGGGTGTAATTTTCTTTGCCCAGGATTACATCCGTTGTTCTTTGGACTGTGGCTGATGGCGTGGGCTGTGTCTGGCACGGCCTTTGCAGTCCCGTCTTGGAGGATCTGAAGCAGCATGAAGAGAACCGATATCAAGAAGATCATGCTGATCGGTGCAGGGCCGATCGTCATTGGACAGGGCTGTGAGTTCGACTATTCGGGCGTGCAGGCGTGCAAGGTTTTGAAAGCCGAGGGCTACGAGGTCGTCCTCATCAACTCGAATCCGGCGACGATCATGACGGATCCCGAGATGGCGCCTCACACGTACATCGAGCCGATTACACCCGAGGCAATCCACGAGATCATCCGCCGGGAGCGTCCCGACGCGCTCTTGCCGACGCTCGGCGGTCAGACCGCGCTCAACGCGGCGATGGAAGTCGCGAAGCAGGGGATTTTGAAGCGCTACAACGTCGAGATGATCGGTGCGGATGCTGAGGCGATTGCGCGGGCAGAAGATCGGGAGCTTTTCAAGGAGGCGATGGAAAAGCTCGGGCTCGACATGCCGCGTTCGGTGTCGTGCCACACGCTCGAGCAGGCGAAGGCCGCGGCGGAGGCGATCGGCAGCTGGCCGCTCGTGATCCGTCCGGGCTTCACGCTTGGCGGCACGGGCGGCGGCATCGCGCACGATCCGACCGAATTCGATACGATCGTGAAACGTGGGCTTGACGCGTCGATGAATTCGGAAGTCCTCATCGAGGAGTCGCTCCTCGGGTGGAAGGAATACGAGATGGAGGTGATGCGCGACCGCAAGGGCAACGGCGTCATCGTCTGCTCGATCGAGAACCTCGATCCGATGGGCATTCACACAGGCGACTCGATTACGGTTGCTCCGATCCAGACGCTCACCGACCGCGAGTACCAAGCGATGCGCGACGACTCGCTTGCCGTCCTCGAGGCGATCGGCATTTCGACGGGCGGTTCGAACGTGCAGTGGGCGGTCAATCCGAAGACGGGGCGGCGCATCATCATCGAGATGAATCCGCGTGTCTCGCGTTCGTCGGCGCTCGCGTCAAAGGCGACGGGCTTCCCGATCGCGAAGATCGCGGCGCTTCTCGCGGTCGGCTACACGCTCGACGAGCTTAAGAACGACATCACGCGCGAGACGCCGAGCTGCTTCGAGCCGGCGCTCGACTACGTCGTCGTCAAGGTGCCGCGCTTCACGTTCGAGAAGTTTCCGACGGCGGATCCGCATCTCGGCACGCAGATGAAGTCCGTCGGTGAGGCGATGGCGATCGGCCGCACGTTCAAGGAGGCCTTCCAGAAGGCGCTCCGTTCGCTCGAGGTGAAGCATGCGGGATTCGGGGCCGACCCCAAGAACGAAATGTTCTTCCCGCTCCTTGACCATTCGAAGTGGGACGCGATCCGCACGCAGGAGTGGAACGACGAAGAACTCGCCGATGCGCTCGCGCATCCGGGCGCGGACCGCATCTTCCAGCTCCACGAGGCGATGCGTCGCGGCTGGAGCGTCGAGCGAATTTTCGAACTGACGGAAATCGACCGCTGGTTCCTCCGCCATCTCGACGAGCTGGTGAAGTTTGAAGAGGTGATTGCGTCTTTTAGCGGCGCGACAGGAGTGTCGCGCCCCCGTTGTGCGGACGCCGCCGGAGAGGGGGCACAGCGTTGTACGGAGACGGCCGGGGACGAGGCACAGCGTTGCACTGAGAAGGCCGGGGACGAGGCACAGCGTTGCACTGAGAAGGCCGGGGACGAGGCACTCTTGCCTCGTCAAGTTTTCGCGCAGGCGAAGGCGATGGGTTTCTCCGACGCGCAGATCGCGTACCTCCTCGGCTGCACCGAAGAAGCGGTTCGTGCCGCGCGTCTCGCGCTCGGGCTCCGTCCGCAGTTCGGCGCCGTCGACACGTGCGCCGGCGAGTTCAAGGCGATCACGCCCTACTACTACTCGACGAATGCGGTGACGGATGGGGCTGTTACTACGCCGCGCGGTGAGGTCACCGCGGGTACTCCGGCGGCTCAAGTACCCGGCGTGACCTCACGCCGTGGCGCTGGACGGAAGATTATGGTTCTTGGCGGCGGGCCGAACCGCATTGGGCAGGGTATTGAGTTCGACTACTGCTGCTGTCACGCAGCGTTTGCGCTACGGAAGCAAGGGTACGAAGTCATCATGGTCAACTCGAACCCGGAGACGGTTTCGACGGACTACGACACGTCCGACAAGCTCTACTTCGAGCCGCTGACGCTTGAGGACGTGATGGAGATCTACGACCGCGAGCAGTGCGACGGCGTGATCGTGCAGTTCGGGGGACAGACCCCGCTCAATCTCGCGCAGAAGCTGCGCGCGGCGGGCGCTCGCGTGATCGGCACGTCGCCGGACGACATCGACCGCGCGGAGGACCGCGACTTCTTCAAGGCGCTCGTCAGCGAGGTCGGCATGAAGCAGCCGCCGAGCGGCATCGCGCACACGGTCGCCGAGGCCGTGACGGTTGCGAACGAGATCGGGTATCCCGTCCTCGTGCGACCGAGCTTCGTGCTCGGCGGACGCGGCATGGCGATCGTCTATAAGGAGAAGTATCTCGTCAAGTACGTCGAGGAGGCGGTGCGCGCGGGCGAGGGCAAGCCGATTCTCATCGACAAGTTCCTCGAGCATGCGATTGAGCTGGACGTCGACTGCATTTCCGACGGCAAGACGACGGTCGTCGGCGCGATTCTCGAGCACGTCGAGCCGGCGGGCTGTCACTCGGGCGACTCGGCGAGCGTGACGCCGCCGCAGATGCTGAGCGAGGAGACGATTCAGAAGTGCCGCGCCTACGCGCACGAGTTCGCGAAGCGCCTCCACGTCTGCGGCCTCATGAATCTTCAGCTCGCGGTGACGAAAACCGTACCGCAGGCCGTCCCCGGCCGCGGCGCTGGCACGTCGTCTCCGCAGGAGACGATCTGGATGATCGAGGTGAATCCGCGCGCTTCGCGCACGATCCCGTTCGTCTCGAAGGCAATCGGCGTACCGCTCGCGGGCTATGCCGCGCGGTGCATGGCGGGCGAGAAGCTTGTCGACATCGGCTTTACGGAAGAGGTGAAACTCCCCTACACGTGCGTGAAGGAAGCAGTCTTCCCGTTCGTCAAGTTCTCGGGCGTCGACATCACGCTCACGCCGGAGATGAAGTCAACGGGCGAGGTGATGGCGATTGACCGCGACCGCCATATCGCGTTCTTCAAGAGTCAGCTCGCGGCGGGGTCGAAGCTGCCGTCGAAGGGGAGCGTGTTTCTGTCGGTGAAGGACGAGGACAAGGCCGACGTCGTGCCGCTCGCGAAGAAGCTCGTCGAGATGGGCTTCCAGATTTACGCGACCTTGGGAACCTCGACACGGCTCTGGAACGAGGGGATCAGGAGCCAGGCCGTCTTCCGCATCTCGAAGGGACGTCCGTGCGTCCTCGACCTCATGCGCGAAAAGGCGGTCGACTGGATTGTCAACACATCCGAGCCGAACGCACAGGAAATGGTCGACGACATCAAGATGCGCTCCTCCGCGATCATCCACGGCATCCCGATCACGACAACGGTTGCGGGATTCGCCGCGACGCTCGAGGGACTCGACGACTTCACGCGCTTCGGCGAGCTCACGGTCTCGACACTGCAAGAGTACCACAAGAAGCTGCGCTGATGTCCCCTAACGAAGCTAATCAAAAGCAGCATAGAGCAGAACTCCTGTGTTAAGGAAGAGGTGGTAAAGAGAGCGTGGCTGCTCCGCTGCAGGGTGGGCTCACTGCGAGCTTTTGGTTTTCGGCATTGTTGCAAATCTTACCCGAGGTTTATTGAGC
>CAMAHK010000014.1 GCA_945834475.1 uncultured Verrucomicrobiota bacterium | reverse complement strand
CTACTCCGCTAACATTCAGAGACGAGAAGATCCTTTAAAATCTAGAGATGCGCCCTGCGCACGGATGCCACTTGACTTGCGTCCTGATAAATTGTATTATTGAACAAGATTGAGTTTGGAAAAATTGTGCTTCGTCCGGTGTCGGCGAGGCCGCATGGGGAGAACATTATGAAAAAGGAAGCAATTAAGTTCGGTCGGCGCGATATGATTCGATCGATGGGCGCGACGATGGCGTTGGGGGCGTTGTGTCCGCAGCGTTTGTGGGGGGCGTCTTCGAAGTATCAGCTCACGGATATACGCGTGCCGATGGCACCTGACAATCCGGCGGTGTTATTCGATGCGGCCAAGTGTGTTCAGTGTGGCCAGTGCAAAACGGTCTGCGAGCGGATGATGTCGGTGAGCGGGTTCTACGACCTTGCGAAATCGGGCGATGTGCCGGTGTGCGTCAACTGTGGCCAATGTACGTCGGTGTGCGAGGGGCTCGCGCTCGTGAACCGTCCGGAATGGCAGGCGGTGAAGGCGGCCAAGGCGGCCGGCAAGACGGTGGTGGTGTCGGTTTCGCCGTCGGTGCGCGTGGGGCTGGCCGAGGAATTTGGAGCGGCGCCGGGTACGTTCTGCGAGGGCGAAGTGGTGGCGGCCCTGCGGGCGCTGGGGGCCGATTACGTGCTGGATACGTGTTTCGGGGCGGACTTGACGATTATGGAGGAAGCGGCGGAATTGGTGCGGCGCGTGACGACAGCGGATCGTCCGCTCCCGCAGTTTACGAGCTGCTGTCCGGCGTGGGTGAAGTTCTGCGAGACATGGTACCCGGAGATGCTGCCGAACGTGTCGTCGGCGAAGAGTCCCATCGGTATGCAGGGGCCGACGATCAAGACGTATTTTGCGCAGCGCAAGGGGCTGGATCCGGCGAAGATTTTCAATGTGGCGCTCACGCCCTGCACGGCCAAGAAGTTTGAGATCCGCCGCCCCGAGATGAACGATTCCGGCTTCCGCGACATGGATGCCGTGATCACGACGCGTGAATTGGCCGACTGGATGCGGGCGGAAGGCGTCGATTACGCCGCGCTCAAGCCGTCGAAATTCGATTCGCTCATGGGCGAGGCCAGCGGCGCGGGCATCATTTTCGGCAATACGGGCGGCGTGATGGAGGCTGCGTTGCGCACGGCCTACTGGATGGTGAACGGCAAGAACCCGCCGGCGGAACTTCTCAATTACGGGCCCGTGCGCGGCATGGGTTCGAAGAAGAAGCGCGCCTACGTCAAGCAGGCGACGCTTGAGCTTAAGCCGGGGCTTCCCGTGACGGTCCTGGTCGTGCATGGACTTGCGCATGTGCGCGAGGTGATTGAGCGCATCAAGGCGGGCAAGCTCAAGGCCACGTTCATCGAGGTGATGGCGTGCGAAGGCGGGTGCATCGGCGGCGGCGGCCAGCCGCGCGCGAAGACGGCGCCCTACGTGAGCCGGGCCATGCGCCAGGCGCGCATCGACGCGCTCTATGCCGATGACGCGCGCGGCACGTTGCGCTTCTCGCATGAGAATCCCGAAATCCAAGCGCTCTACCGCGATTTCTACGGCAAGCCGCTGAGCGCCAAGGCCGAAAAGATGTTGCACACGCAGTATGTCTCGCGCGCGAAGGATCTGGGCTGAAGCCCGGGGCAACTCGCGCGCAGGATTCGTTAATTTATCCATCCAAGAAAGGAAAACCAACATGATCAACCGCAGAGATGTATTGTCGATCGGCGCTTTGGCTTCCGTGGGTCTGGCCATGGCGTCTCGCGCCGAGACGATTCCCACCACGGCCACAACGGCCGACAAGTCGCCCATCAACAAAGGCAAGTCCGTGCGCGGAACGCAGACGGAGAAGTGTCTGCTCAAGGCCTTCGCGGGCGAGAGCCAGGCGCGCATGCGCTACACCATCTTCGCGCAGCGCGCCGAGGAGGAGGGGTATGTGCAGATTCGCGACATCTTCCTCGAGACGGCCGAGCAGGAGCGCGCGCACGCGACGCGCCTCTTCGCGTGCCTCGATTCGGGCGAAGAGCTGACGTTGGGCGACGCGGCCTATCCGGCCGGCAAGATTGGCACCACGAAGGAGAACTTGCTGGCGGCCGCCGCGGGCGAAAACTACGAACACGAAAAGATGTATCCGGAATTTGCGAAGATCGCCGAAGCCGAAGGGTTCGCGTCGATTGCCACGCTCTTCCGCATGATCGGCAAGGCCGAGGTCAACCACGAGAAGCGCTACCGCCTTTTTGTCGAGAAGATTGCGAAAGGGTTCTTCACGTCGGATGACGACGAGACCGAATGGGAATGCATGGCGTGCGGGTATATCGCCGTCGGCGAACAGGCGCCGAAGTTCTGTCCGGTGTGCGGCAAGCCGCTGGCGTTCTTCCGTGAAGCCATCGATTATGATTGATAAATAAAGCGTTCTTCCCGCACGGTACCGGCGGCATAGCCGGTGCGTGTGTGCGGAATGCAGGCCGATGTCGCGGCGGCTTTCGCTTTTGCCGCGACATCGGCCTGTGCCTAGGCGCGTGAAGTGCATGCGGCCACGTGCGGCGGCGATGTGCGCGCTCATTGGCATGGCGGACCGGTTTTCGAATACCGCCGAGCCGCCTGCTGTTCCGTATCATACTCCAATACGCGGCAGTCTTTCAACCCCGGGTACTATTCCTCTTTCAGGGGAACGCGCAATCTATTACCAACAGATCCTTTTACCCACAGATTGGTTGCGTTTTGATACGATACAACTCGCAATAGGTCTGCGCCAGCATTGAGAAACAAGGGCAAATTTGATATCATTACCGCGATTTTGGGGCCTTTCGTAGGGGCCACAACAGGTGGCAACAATTCGAATGACGAAAGAAAGTCAACATGAGAGGTAAAGACGAGAAGCTCCTCGACATCTTCAACTCAAATGGCAAGCGCTTCATCATCCCTGCCTATCAGCGTAATTACGATCTCTCGATCAACAACGAAAGCGATTGGGAGCGAATGGCGGAATATCACTCCGTCTGGAGCAAGAAGATCTACGATGTGCTTGTTCCGTATGTTCGTGACTACGTGAGAGCCAAAACAATCGACGCTTGACGCTTGCATGTCGCGTCAATCTCAAGTGTATGGGGATTACATCATGCGAAACAACTATGTTCTCATAGACTTTGAGAATGTCGTACCCGACAATCTTGAACTTCTTGATCAAGAGTGGATCAAGGTGCTGTTGTTCGTCGGAAAGAACCAGACCAAGCTGCCTTTCGCCTTGGTCAAGGTGGTTCAGAAACTCGGTACGCGCGCCCAGTACATTGAGATGATGGGCACGGGGCACAATGCGCTCGACTTTCATATTGCCTTCTACATCGGCCGGATCTCGGCGGCGGACAAGGACGCCTATTTCCATATCATCTCAAACGATCAAGGTTTCGATCCGCTCATTGCCCATCTCAAGCAGGAGCACATCTTCGCTGACCGCGTGACGAAGATCGAAGACATCCCGGCCATCATCCAAGCGAAGGTGATCTCGAAATCGCCAGCCGAGCGAATCGCGTTCGCAAAAGATCGACTCTTGTCGGCGAAGATTACGCGCCCTCGCACACGCAAGACTCTCACCAGTCACATAGCCTCGCTGTTCCTCAAAGCCCTCTCCGAAGAGGATATGTCCACGGTGATCGAAGGTCTCTTCAAGAGCGGCTGTGTTCGCGAGAATGGCAAGCGCATCGAGTATGCGGATGAGGGATCAACCTTAAATTAGCAAAGTGATCGTATGAAAAAAATTCTTTTAGGTATTCTTGCTGGGCTGGTATTCGTTGCGTTTGCGGCATATTCATATTTTGCTTGGCAAGTGGCCCTTCCTTCGAACGCTGAAACATTAGGGCAGTTTACAAAGGGGCATTCAATCTCGCAATATTTCATGTCCAAGGGATTCGCTGGGCAGACGTTTGTCAGAACTAATCAACCCATTCTCGACATACCGATGACAAATACGGAATTCAAGCATGACCGGCAACAGATTATTGATATTCCATATGAGGAATCTAACGCCATTTGTCAAGGTATTGTTGATGAACAAAAAATGCGCAGGGACTTAACTGCCTATCTCAAACAATCTTGATTTGAAGAAAGGATTATTTGTCATGTACTCCATCTCACTGACAAGACAAGCGAAAATCGATGATGTCCATTTGATGTTGAGTATTTTTGCCGTGTGCACTATGATGCAAAACGGAGTTGGCTTCTTCAATATCAATCATCATGCGGAGGACTTATATTGCCAGTTGCTGAATGCATTGCACAAAAATAAAGGATGGAAATTGGAGAATGCAAATTTGATGACGCTTAATCAAAATGGATACGACTTGGTAGATAAGAATAAAGGAATTTACGTCCAGGTCACCGCCGAACGTAGCAGAACAAAGTTGGTTCATTCGTTGAGCGGGATCCCAACGACGGCCCAAGAATTCTATTTTGTTTGCTTTAATATTGTTCCACCTCCGGTGAAACAATGGGCAGCGCAAAAATTCACGTACGGGAACAATCAAACTTTCAATGTGAAAAATGATGTGATAACGTTGCCAGACATTGCAAAACAATGTCTACAGTTGTCGGACGATGACTTGAATGCAGTATGGGAGATTGTGTCTTCGTTTGTTCGTGGCACACAGCCAAAGGCCGTTCCCAAGAATACGGAAAATATTACACAATGGATCGTCCAATCGTCCGACGCATATAAACGTTTTTCCACCTTTCGTGATTGTGACGATGCTGTTCAATTGGATGCTATGATTCGCCCAGAGGTGATGTCAAATTGGTCGATCATGGATATGTCTGCAGATTTATTGACATTAAAAGGAATATATCTGTCCAATAACACTCTTGTCAAAACGATTGATGCCTTATGTTCAATTTGCGATTATTTTGCTATGATTTCAAGGATTACCACATCAGCCGACGTGGACAGGTTACATTCTGAATCAACACAGGGATGTAAGTTGATATTGGAAATCCTCGAAGTAATCGCACAGATGAACTCTGTAACAAAAGACAGTGCCAATGCAATGTTTTTCCAATATGTAAACAGCTGATTTAATCCACTGAGTCATATCGTTAGAGATAAGTGTTATGACATTTGACAAACTGAACGAACTGATTGCTGGCGGCGAGGGCGAACGTCTGGAGTACAAGGAAACGACAGGCCAGCGCGTCGAGGCGTGTCGGACGCTGTGCGCGTTCCTGAACGGGGACGGCGGCACGGTCATATTCGGCGTGTCGCGCAAGGGCAAGCTGACGGGGCAGCTGGTGAGCGACGAGACGAAGAAGGATCTCGCCCGTGCGTTTTGCGACTTTGAACCAGGGATTGAGATTCCGACCGAGTATGTGGATGTCGACGAATCCCATCAGGCTATCGTGTGCCGTGTTGCGGGCGGGACGCAGAAACCGTATGCCTACGATGGACGTCCCTACCGACGTGTTCAGTCCACGACCGTGAAGATGCCGCAGGAACAATACGTCGCACTGGCCGCCAGTCGCGGTGGGTTCCAGAGCAAGTGGGAACTTCAGTTCGATCCGCAAGTGACGCTTGATGATGTAGACCTCAATGAGGTGACGCGGACGGCGAAGATTGCCGTGGCCGAGGGACGACTTTCGCAGGATGTGGATGCCAACGATCCGAAAGACCTCCTGCGGCGTTTCGGACTTCTTAAGGGCGATCAGCCGCTCAACGGTGCGCTTGCGCTGTTCGGCAAGGGACTGATGTTCTATCCCCAGTGCATCCTGAAAATGGCATGGTTCAAGGGCAAAGACAAGACGATTTTCCTCGACAACCGCATGGTCGAAGGTAACATCATTCAGCTCCAGAGTGAGGCGATGGCTTTCTGCTTCAAGCACCTTAACCTCTCAGGCGTCGTTCGCGGACTCTACCGAGAGGAGGAACTGGAGGTTCCAGCCGATGCTCTTCGCGAGGCGATCATCAATGCGCTTGCGCATCGGCTCTACACAAGCAGCGGATCTGTCTCGCTGGCGATCTATGAGGATCGTGTCGAAATTTCAAATCCCGGAAACTTCAATCCTGAAGTCGCCGCCCAGGGAGCGTTTCCCGGCATGGCTTCGACCCCGCGCAATCCAACTATCGCCAAGGTGCTTTATTTGCGCAAGTCCATCGAAATGTGGGGGCGCGGCATCGGTCTCATCGTCAATGCCTGCGAAAAGGCTCGTATCGCCGCTCCGAAGATCTATGAAGACCACGGTTTCATCTACACCGTCTTCACGCGTCCCACAGCGCAGGAATGGCAAAATAAGGTTGGCGAGGTGAATCCGCCGAGTGTTTGCACCGATAAAGTGGATGGTACCCTGAAAAGTACCCTGAAAAGTACCCTGAAAAGTACCCTGAACTCCACGGACCGGAAGATTGTTGAGTTGCTTGCCGCCGACGGTCGAATTTCAATGGTTGCCATAAGTACGAGGATTGGGCTTTCCCGCGAAGGTGTGCGAAAGGCCATAAAGCGACTTAAAGACAGCAGGATTATTCAACGGATCGGTCCCGCCAAGGGTGGACATTGGGAGGTTGGTAGTTGATAGTTCGACTGGCAAATTGCAAGCGTACCTTATCCTTGCTCAAGCCGCGTAAAATAGTTGGTTTGGCCAGACGCAGGGGGAGAATTTTAGGTACAATGTGCACGGGAGAAAGGAATGACGACAGAAGAACTTGAAAAGATCGTCTCTCGGCATGAGATGCAGAGACTGGAATTGAAGGAAGGCATCTGCTCTTCGCGAAGGATCCGCAGCGCAAGTTCTCCCAGGCGATCATTCACGCCGGTGCGTTCAAGGCGGGCGGAGTTGAGATTCTCGATGCGCACGATTTCAAAGGTAACATCCAGGATCAGGTCGACGAGGCCGTGACCTTCATCAAGCGTAACATCCGCTGTGCCATCGTGAACACGCCCGGCAAGGTGGATCACGATTCCGTCTGGGATTATCCCATCGAGGCCCTGCGCGAATCGCTCGCGAACGCCGTCTGCCATCGCGACTACGGTTCCCCGCACGACATCCAGCTGCGCATCTACGACGATTCGGTCGCCATCTCCAGTCCCGGTCAGCTCCCGTTCGATATGCCGATGGAGCTGCTGTTGAGCCCCATGCACGCCTCGCGTCCGCGCAACCGTCTCATCGCCCAGGCCCTCTACGACATGGGTGTCATCGAGCATTACGGACGCGGCATCAAGCGCATCAAGGAAGAGTGCGACCGCAACGGCAACCCGTATCCCGACTGGACCGACCGCCCCGGCGAGTTCCTGACGATCTACAAGGTGCGAGGATCACAAGGGACAAGTATTAGAACCGAGAAATGCGATGCGTTCGAGGACGAAATTTGTGTTATAATCACCCCGACCATCATCGTTCCCCGAAATGAAAAAGACTTGTCTGCAGATCTGTAAGCCCGACAGCGGAGCGGTGACGTTTTTCACCGGCATTCTCGTCTGGGGCGTCGGCATGGGTTGCTTCAATGCCGTCTTCCACAACTTTACGGTCGACTTCTACCACATCGGCGGCATCCAGCGCGGCGTCCTCGAGTTCATGCGCGAGACGCCCGGCGTCCTCCTGGTCGCCGTGCTGGCGTTCCTGAGCCGTTTCTCCGACTGGCGCGTGCTGCGCATCGGTACGCTCATCTCTGTCGCGGCCGTGCTGCTGATGCTCATTCCCGCGCCCTGGGCCCTCGCGGTCGGCTTCATCACGTTTTGGAGCCTTGGCGAACATACCGTCATGCCCGTGCGTCAGTCGCTTGCGCTGATGCTGGCGAAGGACGGGAAGGGCGGAGAGTCCCTCGGCTTCATGACGAGCATGATGAACACGGGGACGGTCGCGGGCAGCCTTATCGTCGCGGTCGTCTTCTATGCCGGTACGAAGCTGATGGACGGCGTGCCGCTCCGGGCGCTCTACGATACGGTCTTCGTCCTTGTGGCGGTCCTCCTGCTCGCGAGCGTCGTCTTCTCGATGCGCAAGGCCGAGCCAGGCGCGCGCATGACGCGGCGGCCGAAGTTCTACTTCCACCGCAAGTACTCGACCTTCTATGCGCTCGAGCTCTTCTACGGCGCGCGCAAGCAGGTCTTCTTCACCTTCGGCCCGTTCGTGCTCATCACGTACTACGGGATGGCGACGAAGGAGGTCGCTCTCCTCTTTGCCTTCAGCGCGTTCCTGACGGCCCTGTGGGGCGGACGGCTCGTCGGACGGCTCGTAGACCGCTGGGGCTACCGCAACGTGATGATCTGGGATACGGTCGTCCTTGCGGTCGTCTGCGTGCTCTACGGATTCGCCAAGGAAATCTTCCCGCCGCGCGTGGCGCTCGCGGTCGTCTGCGTGAACTATGTCCTCGACGCGATTCTCTCCAACTGCTCAATCGCCACCAATCTCTACGCCCGCACGCTCTCCGACACGCAGGATGAGCTCTCCGCGACACTCTCGACTGGCATCTCGATCAATCACGTCATAACTGTCTTTTATGCCATCCTCGGAGGGTGGATATTCGAAGAATTCGGCCCTGGCGCGCTCTTCACAACCGCCGCCGTCATGTCCCTCCTGAACAGCGCCTTCGCCCTCACGGTCCCCCGTCCGAAAGAAAAATAAAAAAAGTTGTACTCGGTCAGCGCAGCGGTGTTGACTGACCGAGTACGCTTGAGACGCGTGAAAATTTGGTATACTGTGCAACGCTATGAAAAAGACTGCTGTTGAGATTTTGTTGGTGCGGGGCGAACTGACGGGCGTTCCGGAGAAGAAGCTTCTGAAGAGCCGCAACTTGGGGACAGTCGACCTGGTGTGGCCGCGGACGGGGATTGCGAAGAAGTCGGCCGCACGGCAGATGACGTTTGCGCGCGGGAAGGTTGACTTTACGACCGAACCGTGGGCGAAGCGCGTCCTCTTTCGCGAGGAGATCGAGGGGAAGTGCGGCGTCGCGGTCTCGATATCGGAGCCGGTGACGGTGCAGAAGCTCCGCAAGTGGGCGAAGCTCACGGCGAAGGTGATCATCAAGGAGGGTGCCGACATTGTGCAGAGCGCGATGGTCGGGTACGGCGACATCGCCGCCGCGCCGATCGACGCGCTCGCGACGATGATCGGCGAGTCCGAAGCGCCGAAGTCGATTGCGCAGGGCGTTGTGGACTTCGCTGCGTTGCCGTCCGTCGGCGAAAGCGTCGAGCTGACGATCCCGCTCACGCGTCCGCTGACGGGCAAGACCGTCGGTTCCGTCACGCTCCTCGTGAGCGCCGTCTGATCGGCGCCGCAGCGACTTGTGCCGCCGTGAATCTCGCGATCTTCTTCGAGGGAACGGGACAGGGCGTCCACGGCAAGCGGACGAACGTGTCGCGCGTCTACGAGGCGTGTGCGCGGGAAGGGCAGCGGCTGCATCTCGAGACGGGACCGGGAACGCATCCCTGGTATTACTTGCGCGGCAAGGTCGCGGGCCGTGACTGGCAAAAGATCTTTCAGAGCGCGCGAAGGTGGTTCGAGTCGGAGTACGCAATCCAGTCTACACCTACACCTCAAAACTACACCTCCCCAAAGGTGTTCCTCTTCGGCTTCTCGCGCGGGGCGCTTTTGGCGCGACACTTCGCCGCGTGGCTCGACAAGCTCGTCATTGCGGTCGAGTACTTGGGCCTCTGGGATACGGTCGACGCGACGCCGGGACTTACCGTGAGCGAGGTGTGTCCCCCGAACGTGAAGCGTGCCCGTCACGCCGTTGCGGAACACGAGGCGCGGCGCTTCTTCTCGTATGTGCCGCTCACGGGCAAGCAGGTTGAAGAAGAGCTTTTCCCGGGCGTCCACTCCGATGTCGGCGGACTCTATGACGACAACCATGAGTACGCCGACGTGGCCTGCGCGTGGGTGGTGCGTCCGGCGCTTGTCGCCGGACTCCGCTTCGCGCAGGAACTTGACTGCGGCGACCGAATCAATCCGCTGACGGCAATCCGCCACGATTCACAACGTCTTGTCTCAAACCTTTTCGGACTTCTCAGGCCGGTCTCGCGCAGGTTCCAAGTGGGGATGAAGCGGCATGGAGATCTGTCGTTTTAGGATCGTACGTTTGCGCGATTTTGGATGATGGACGATGACTTCTCAAAGCTGTCGGCACGCGAACGGCTCGCCGAACGATTGGCTCCTGCAATTCAGGCCGTCCAGATTCCGGGCGACTTTAACCCGGCGGCAGAAGGTGGTCATCATCCGCTGAGCGTCCCCCTGACGACAGCAACCCGCAAGGCGCTGGCGATTTGAAAGTGGTCGGACTGGCGGGGGTCGAACCCGCGACCCCAACATTAAAAGTGTCGTGCTCTACCAACTGAGCTACAATCCGATCAGGGTTTAAGTGGGGCATATTATACCATAATTTTCAGTCATTGTGGTATAATATGCCCATGCGACAGATGTCCCTTATCGAAGGCCTGGCGGGCGACTCCGCCTTGGCCGCCCCCGAACCTCTCGCGGCGCGGATGCGTCCGCGGGATCTCTCGGAGTTTGTCGGGCAGGAGCATCTCGTCGGCGAGGGGAAGCTTCTCCGGCAGATGATCGAGCGCGACCAGATCCCCTCGATGATCCTCTGGGGACCGCCGGGCGTCGGCAAGACGACGCTCGCCAACGTGATCGCGAATCTCACCAAGGCCGAATTCGTGACCTACTCGGCCGTGACGAGCGGCATCAAGGAAATCAAGGAGATCATGGCGCGTGCCGAGACTGGTCGCCGCGTCGGGATCCGCACGGTGCTTTTTGTGGACGAGATCCACCGCTTCAACAAGGCGCAGCAGGACGCGTTCCTCCCGTATGTCGAGCAGGGGTCGATCATCCTCATCGGCGCGACGACGGAGAATCCCTCGTTCGAGTGCAACTCGGCCTTGCTCTCGCGCTGCAAGGTCTTCACGCTCAAGGGGCTCACCGCCGACGATCTCGTCGTGCTCCTCCGCCGTGCGCTCACGAGCGAGCGCGGGTACGCGAAGCTCGACGTGCAGGCGACGGACGACACGCTCAAGAAGATCGCGATCTTCTCGAACGGCGACGCACGCCATGCGCTCGGCACTTTGGAGACGGCCGTCGCGAACGCGGTCTTCGACGCGAACGGCAAGCCCGCGATTACGGAGGACGTCCTCTCGCAGATCATCTCGCGCAAGGCGCTGATGTACGACAAGTCGGGCGAGGAGCACTACAACATCATTTCCGCGCTCCACAAGTCGATGCGTAATTCCGATCCCGACGCGGCGGTCTACTGGCTCGCGCGAATGCTGGAAGGCGGCGAGGATCCGCTCTACATCGCGCGGCGGTGCGTCAGGTTCGCGTCCGAAGACGTCGGCCTCGCCGATCCGAACGCGCTTCTTCTGGCGAACGCCGTCTGGGACTCGTGTCACAATCTCGGCATTCCCGAGTGCAACGTGCACCTGACTCAGATTGTCGTCTATCTTGCGCTCGCGCCGAAGTCGAACGCGATGGAGGAGACGTACCTGAGGGCGGCGCGCGACGCGCAGACGATGATGGCCGAGCCGGTGCCGCTCCACATCCGCAATGCCCCCACGCGTCTTATGAAGGAGCTCGACTACGGCAAGGGCTATACGTACGCGCACGACACCGACGAGAAGATCGCGCGGATGAGTTGTCTCCCCGAAGCGCTACAGGGCCGCCGCTACTACACGCCCGCCGGCCTCGGTCGTGAGGCGAATCTCAAGGCGCGGGCGAAGGCGATCCGCGACTGGCGCGAGGGCAAGACCGAGACTCCGCCGTTCTCGAGTGAAGCGTATATTGGACGAAAGTAAAATTGCCATGAAGATTCAACTTCCTAAAAAGGCTTTGGTGACCGGAGGCGCGGGCTTCCTGGGGACGCATCTTTGCAAACGTCTCCTAGAGGATGGCTATGAGGTCACCTGTCTCGACAACCTCTATACCGGCTCTTCTCGCAATGTAGAAGCAATCATCCGCTCTACAACTACAACTCAGAACTACAACTATCACCCTCGCTTCACGTTCGTCCAGCACGACATTACGCAGCCGTACCGCGGGCAGTTCGACGAGATCTACAATCTCGCCTGTCCGGCTTCACCGCCGCATTACCAGAAGAATCCGCTGGAGACGCTGTGGACCTCGATCGACGGCTTGCGCAATGTGCTCAATCTCGCGCGGGATACGGGCGCGAAAGTTCTGCACACGTCGACTTCGGAAGTCTACGGCGACCCGCTTGTGCATCCGCAGGTCGAGTCGTATTGGGGGAACGTCAACACGATCGGCATCCGTAGCTGCTACGACGAGGGCAAGCGCGTCGCGGAGACGATGGCGGCGGAGTATCGTCGCTGCCACGGCGTCGACGTGCGGATGGTCCGCATCTTCAACACGTACGGACCCTACATGCATCCTCAGGACGGACGTGTCATCACCAACTTCGTGATGCAGGCCCTCACGAACGAGAACATCACGATCTACGGCGATGGCTCGCAGACGCGCTCCTTTCAGTATTGCGATGACCTGATCGACGCGATTCGTCTTTATATGGAGCTTCCCCGCGAAACCGTGGACGGTTTCTTTACGGGGAAGGCGTGTCGGCCGGCTGTGCCGGTCATCAACACGGGAAATCCCGGTGAGTTCACGATGCTGGAGTTGGCCGAAAAGGTAATAGAACTCGTTAACGCGTCCAACGTCAACCTCAACCTTCCAACCTCAACCTCTCGTCTCGTCTACGAGCCACTCCCGGGAGATGATCCGAAGAAGCGCAAGCCCGACATCACGCTCGCGAAGGAACTGCTCGGCTGGGAGCCGAAGGTTTCGCTGGCCGAAGGCCTCGTGAAGACGATCGCCTACTTTCGTCAATTCGCGTCAGCCAGCGCGGGTAAAATGGTGTAATAGCGCAGTATGGTCGAGATTGTCGAGCGGCAGTATGAATGGAAGACGATTGCCAAGTATGCGGCGATCGTCTTGGCGACGATGGTTCTGGGTAAGGCCACCGGCGGTATTGCCATTATGGCGGTGGTGCCACTTCTCGTTCTGGGTGCCATCATGCGCGACCGGCCGGTCGAGCTGTTGTTTTGGACGGTGTTCATGCTCTTCTTCTCAATGGCCAACCGCAAGCTCTTCGCCAACAATGTCATTGCCATTCTGACCGTGCGCATCACGCTCATGCTGATGGCGGGCATTTTGTCGATGAACCTTATTTCGCGCAACAAGCAGGCGGCGCGGATGGTGACGCCATTCTGGGGGATTCTCGCCTATATCGGTTGGGAATGCGTCGTGTCGGTGCAGGGCTGGCAGCCAGTTGTCTCATACCTCAAGCTGACGCTCTTTTTCGTCATCTTCTTCGCGCTCGTCTGCTGCACGAACCGCGTCAACCGCTCGACGCGCCTCAATGCGAAGATCTTGCGCTCGGCGTTCCTGGGCCTTTGCATCGTCATCATCTTCGGGTCGGTGCTGCTCCGCCGATCGGGTCTTGCGCAGCTGCAGGGCGAGGAGGCGCTACAGGCGGTTCTGTCGGGTGAGACGGTCAGTCTTTTTACGGGAATGACGTGCCACTCGCAGGTGTTGGGGCCGCTCGGCGCGATGCTCGGCGTCTTTCTCTTCGCGGACCTCGTCTTTTCGATCAAGCGGTTTGACAAGCTCTATGTCGCGCTGTGCCTCTGCTGTCCGTTGCTCGTCTTCTGGACGTCGTCCCGCACGGGCATGGGCACGTGGATCGCCGGTTGCGGGATGGTCATGATGTTTGCCTTTGGTGCGAAGGGACTCGGACGGGGTTGGAAGCAGAAGCTGACGAATCTTGTCATCTGCGGGACGGTTGTCCTGGGCCTTGCCGTCGTGGCCGTGCCGCAACTGCGCGAGGGCGTGATGAAGTACGTGCTGAAATACGGCAGCGACACGGCGCACATGACGACCGAGGACGTGTTGGCGTCCCGACAGGGCAAGTTCGACGAGATGTTCGCCCATATCAAGGAGAAACCGGTGCAGGGTCACGGGTTTCAGGTTTCGGAAGAGATGCAGTATCAACGGTACGAGGGTTTTGCATCGTACCTGACGGCACCGGTCGAGAAGGGGACGTGGATCTTTGCGGTCATTGAGGAAGGCGGCGCGATCGGGATGATTCTCTTTACGGGATGGGCGATCTTTCTGATCGTGACTCTCGCGAAGCGGCACGCGTACATGGGCGCGAGTGTCTTCTTCACGTTTCTTGTCGCGAACATGGGCGAGTTCTGTCTGTTTGCGATGTCGTATACGGGCGGCTTTTTCTGGGCGCTCACGTTCGCGGCGATCTGCTTTGATGTGCAACGGATGAAGACGGCCGGCATGCAGGTCTTCTGGGTGCCGATTGAGCGGGTGATTGCGGAGGTGACAGCGGAAGAGGGGCTGGACGCGTGGACGCGGCGACTCGGCTAGCGGAGACGGGTGCGCATGAGGCGGACATGGGTCAATATCGTGACGGGACTGGGCGCGACGGTGGTCGGATTCGCCGTCAGCTTCTTTTTGTCGCCGTTCATCGTCCGTCATCTCGGCGCGGAGGCGAATGGCTTTGCGCAGCTGGCGAACAACTTTGTGATGTATGCGACGCTCGTGACGGTTGCGTTCAATTCGATGGCGTCGCGGTTTGTGACGGTTGCGTATCATCGCGGCGATCTCACCGCGGCGCGGCAGTATTATTCGTCGGTCTTCGTCGCGAATCTCGTGATGATTCTCATTTTCTTGCCGCCGGCTGTCGGTGTCGTTACGTTTCTGCCGCGTCTCGTGGCGATCGAGACGGCGGACCTCCTCGATGTGCGGATTCTCTTCGCGTGCGTCTTCCTGAACTTCTTCCTGTCGCTCGTGAGTTCGCTTTATTCGCTCGCGCTCTTCGTGAAGAACAAGATTTACATCGGCAACGTGATCGGGGCCGTGCGGACCGTACTGAACGCGCTCGCCCTCTTCGCGGTCTTTTCGCTCTTGCCGGCACGCATCTTCTATGTGACGGCGCTAGCCGCGGCGTGGACGTTCGCGCTCGTGCCGGTTGCTGTCGCGCTTCAGCGCCGGCTGCTGCCGGAGGTCTCATTCCGTCCCGCGGACTTTTCGCTCGGGGCGGTGAAGCGACTCTTCCTTTCGGGGATCTGGAACACGGTCAACCAGTGCGGGCATCTCCTCAACACGGGGCTGGACGTGCTGCTTGCGAATCTTTTCGTGAGTCCGTTCGCGATGGGACTGGTCGCCATCTCGAAGACGGTGCCGACGGGGATCATCACGCTCGCGAGCACGCTGAACCAGAACTGTGCGCCTTCGATCATTCAGACCTGGGCGACGGGCGACCGCGCGGCGATCTTGCGGGAGCTACGCGGGTGCATGAAGATCTCGAGCGTGCTGGTGACGATTCCAATCGTCGTCTTCTGCGTGTTCGGACATCGCTTCTATTCGCTCTGGCAGCCGACGCTTGATGCGACGACGCTGACGGTTCTTTCTGTGCTTGGACTGGTGCAGTTCATTCCGGTCGCGGGAACGCAGACCCTGTACAACGTCTTCACGGCGACGAACAAGCTGAAGGTGAATTCGATTTCGTTCCTGATCGGCGGGGCGGTCAATTTCGTGGTGGTGTTCGCGGCTTTGAAGTCCGGCTCGCGCTATGGCCTCTACTTCATCGTCGGGATCAGCGCGGTGGTCTCGCTTGTGCGCAATGCCGTGGTCGTTTTGCCGTACACGGCGCATTTGCTGGGGTTGAAGTGGTACGAGTTTTTCAAGGACGTGGGGCTGTCGCTCGTTTGCGCGGGGCTGACGGGCGGGGTGTCATGGGGCATTCTGCAGCTGGACCTTGGGGGATGGTGTGGGTTGGCGGCGATGGCTGGGATGGCGATGGTGGTGGCGCTGGGGGTGAACATGGCGGTGGTGTTGACGAAGGAGGAGCGCGAGGGGGTCTGGGCGAAGGTGCGAGGGCGGCGGTGAAGGGGGTGTGCTTCGCGATTCCACGCGGGTTAACACGCCCAACAAGTCGTGCTGTTTCAGTAAGCGGTTCGCCCTCAAGGCGAAGCCGCGCAAAAGAAGACTTCGGCAAGCGGGGTCGGGGCGAGCCGACACTCGCACGAGAGGAAGCGTAGGTGTCGTAGGCGTAGGAGAGTCACTGTACGCAACCAGACGTCTCGCCCAGGCACGACCGACTAAGCGAAGCTTATAGTCTAGGCGCGAGAGCCGTAACGACCACCGTAGCGTACGGGTCGGGCGATGTGTCGGGCGCCCCGCCACCGCTTGCGCGTCGACTGAATAGTCCAGTACGCCACGCAGATTTGCCTGCTTGCTCATAGGGGTGGGATTTGATATTATTTGGGGGCTGGGAAAGATTTTGGAGTTGAGATGGAGGCTGAGCGGATTTCGGGGTTGCGGGCGAAGATCGAGGCGGAAATTCTGCCCCTGATCACCTCCGACTATGTCTTCTGGGGGCTTCCCTATTATGAGAATCCCGGGGATACGCTCATTTGGGAGGGTGCGCTCGAGCTTTTGAAGAGGTCCCCTCATCGCTGTCTCGATACCTGCGGTTGGCAGGGGTATCGGAAGATCCCGCTCGCCAAGGAGACGGTCATCCTGATCATTGGCGGCGGCTTCTTCGGCGATGTCTGGCGACGCGCCTGGGATGCCGTGATGGACGCGGTCGCGTGGTATCCTGAAAATCCGATCATCATCCTGCCGCAGTCCGTCTTCTACGAAGACGCGGTGCTCGCGGCGGACGACGCGCGGCGGCTCGCGACGCTGAAGCATCTGACGATCTGCACGCGCGACCGAGCATCGTACGATTACGCGAAGGCGCATTTCGCCGCGCCCGTGCGCCTCGTGCCCGATCTCGCATTTTACGTGGACGTTGCGAAGCTCCGGCGTTGGGCGCTCCCCGAAAACGGGCGGCGCCTCTACTTGAAGCGCCGGGACAAGGAATTGCCGCCGGGGCTCGTCGACCTCACGGGGGACGACGTCGACTGCCGCGACTGGCCGCAGATGTCGGGCGAAGCGGGTCCCTTCTGGCGGAACTACCACTGGATCATCGCGGGCATCCGCCGCCGGCTGCCCGAGCGGCTCGGACGCCGCTTCGAGGCGTTCGCGTACCGCGTCTTTCATCGACGCCACGTCCTGCGCACGGCGGTGCGCTTCTTGAGCGTCTACCGCGAAGTGCACACGACGCGGCTGCACGCGATGATCCTGGCGGCGCTCCTCGACAAGGAGATTCACGTGCTTGACAACAGTTATCGGAAAGTCAGCGGGTGTTACGATTTATGGATCAAGTAGCCGTCATCGTACCGATCTATCGGGTCGAGGCGTATCTCGATGCGTGCGTCAGGTCCTTGCTGACGCAGACGTACGCGAACGTCAGGATCGTCCTTGTGGACGATGGGAGTCCCGACCGATGCGGCGAGATGTGCGAGGCGTATGCGCGGGAGGACCCGCGCGTCGTCGCGTTGCATCGCGTCAACGGCGGACTCAGCGCGGCGCGGAATACGGGGCTCGACTGGGTGGCGACGCAGCCGGACGTGAAGTGGATCACGTTCGTCGACAGCGACGACACGGTGCATCCCGACTTCGTGCGGGTGCTGGTCGACGGGGCGACGGCCTGCGGGGCGGAAATCGCGGCGGTTGCATTCAAGAAGGTGTGGAAGCCGAAGCTCGGGGGTGCGCCGGTCTCGCCACGCTTTGCAGCGCGGACACCGGAGGCGTTCTGGTGCGCCGACCAGGTGCGGGCGACGGTGGCGACGTGCAAGCTCTTTGCGCGGCGGCTTTGGGAGGGCGTGCGGTTTCCCGAGGGACGGATCAACGAGGACGAGTTCACGACGTACCGGGTGTTGTTCGCGACGCCACGGATCGCGGTCTGTGAAGACGGGCTTTACTATTATCTGCAGCGTGCCGACAGCATCATGGGCCGCAAGGCGCGGGTCTGGGAACCCCGGCGGCTCGACCTGATGGAAGCCTACCGTCAGCAGCGGCTCTACTTTCGTCAGAAGGGGTTTCACGCCGCCGAGCGGCTGATGCTGGCGCGGCAGGTTGCCGCGTATGTCGTCGAGTATCGGGCGCTCAAGCGGCAGCGCGGGATGGAAGGGTACAAGGCGCTCTTGTGCAAGTGGGCGAAAGGCTCGCGGCGGTACGCGCGACGGCGTCTAAAACGGTCTTGAGATTTTGAATTCCGAAATTTCAAGACCGTTTTCGGTTGACCTGCGGAGACGGGCTATGCTATAATTCGGGATTGAAAGAGGCAGAGTTGTCATGTTTTACGGTCGAGAATATCAGTTAGAGCGATTTGACGCACTCTGGCGGAAGAGCGTGCCGTCATTCGTCGTCTGTCGCGGTCGTCGACGAATCGGGAAATCGACGCTTGTGCAGGAGTTTGCGCGACGGAGCGGTGGGTGTTTTCTCAAGCTCGAGGGGCTTGCTCCCGACGAACACATGACGAACGCGAAGCAGCTGACGGCCTTTCGCGAGCAGTTGGCGGCGGCGACGGGGGTTTCCGTGCCGCGGCTTCAGAGTTGGACGGCGGCCTGGCAGGCGTTGAACGATGCACTGAAGAGGACAGATGGGCGTAAGGTCGTTTTGCTGGACGAGGTCTCGTGGATGGGCGGATATGACAAGACGTATCCTGCCAAACTCAAGGTGGCGTGGGACAACCTCTTTAGCCGTCATTCGGATCTGATCGTCTTCGTCTGCGGGTCGGTCTCGACCTGGATTCACAGGAACATCCTCCTGAGCAAGGGATTTGTCGGGCGCATCTCGTTGGATACGGTGGTGACGGAGTTGCCGTTGTCCGAATGCGTCAAGTTCTGGGGGCCTCGCGCGAAGCGGCTAGACAGCAAGGAGATTCTCGACGTCCTCTCGGTGACGGGTGGCGTACCGCGGTATCTGGAAGAAGTCGATCCGACGCTTTCGGCGGACGAAAACATCCGGCGGATGTGTTTCTCGCCTGACGGCTATCTGTTTCGCGAATTCAACGAGCTTTTCAATGACATCGTTTCGCGTGCGGCACCGACCAAGAAGCGGGTTCTGGAGGCGCTGGCGGAGGGTCCTCTCAGCGGAACGGAGCTCGCGGAAAAACTGTCGATTGCGCGGAACGGGCGGATGAGCGACCTCTTGGACGAGCTGGAGACGGCGGGTTTCATCGTCAAGGCGAACGGGCTCAATCCGGCGACCGGCCGGCGGGCGCGTGTCGACCAGTACCGCCTGCGGGACAATTACACGCGGTTCTTTCTGAAGTACGTCGCGCCTCGCTTGCCGGAAATCGAGTCGGGGGCGTATTCGTTCGCCACGCTCTCGCTGCTGCCGGCGTGGGAGACGATGATGGGGTTGCAGTTCGAGAACCTGGTTCTCAACAATCTGCCGTCGGTCCTGTCGGCGCTGGGCCTTGCCGGACGTCCGATCCTTTCAGCGGCGCCCTATCGGTGTGTGCGGACGGATCGCGGGGGCGGCGTACAAATCGACTTGCTGGTGCAGACGGCGGCGATGGCGACAATTGTCGAGATCAAGCGTCGTCAGGAGCTGGGACTCGACGTGGCGTCGGAGTTGCGCCAGAAAGTCGCGCGGCTTCCGGTACGCAAAGGCATCTCAGTGCGGACGGCGCTCGTCTATGCGGGAGAGGCCAGTGCGGGGTTGCAGACGAGCGATGCCGTGGACAAGCTCATTCCCGTTGAGAGACTGCTGGAGAGATGACTGCGAACAGGAGAATCGCGCTGAATGTTGTCGCGACCTACGGACGATCGCTGTATGCGATGGTCTTGGGACTCTTCACCGCGCGGTGGGCCTTGCAGGCGCTCGGACAGGTCGATTACGGACTCTACGGCGTCGTCGGGGGGCTGACGGCCTTTGTCGCAATCTTGAATAGTCTTCTGGCGACCGGTGTCGCACGCTTTTATGCGATTAGCGTCGGGAAGATGTCCCAGGATCGGGATGTCGGCCTGCGCGAATGTCATCACTGGTTCACGACGGCGGTTGTCGTGCACTCGTGTCTCGCGAGCGGACTCGTTCTGGTTGGATATCCGCTCGGCGTCTGGGTGGTCGAACATTATCTGACGATTCCGGCGGATCGCATTGTGCTTTGCGTGTGGGTCTGGCGGTTCGCATTGCTGTCGTGCTTCGTCAGCATGGCGAGTGTGCCGTTTCAGGCGATGTACACGGCGAAGCAGGAGATCGCCGAGCTGACAATCTATGCCTTTGTGACTTCGACGCTCAATGCGCTGTTCCTCTATTACATGGTTACGCATCCCGGTGTGTGGCTCGCCAAGTATGCTGCGTGGCTCTGCCTGATGGGTGTTGTGCCGCAGCTTCTTATTGCGATGCGGGCGTGGCGGCTCTACGACGAATGTCGCTTTGTGCGCAGCGCCGTCAGTGGTTGTCTCGGACGCATCCGGGATCTGCTTGGTTATTCGGGGTGGCTGACGTTTGGTTTCTTGGGCGGACTCGTCCGGAGTCAAGGCATGGCCATTCTTGTCAACAAGGCGTTTGGTCCGGCGCTTAACGCTTCGATGACGATCGGCCACACGCTGTCAATTCATTGTGACAGTCTGTCCGGGAGTCTCGTCGGTGCGTTTTCCCCGGCGATCATGAACGCCTACGGCGCCGGTGATTTCGAAGGCATGCGAAAGCTCGCCTATCGCGCGTGCAAGCTTGCAACGATTTTCCTGTTGATGTTTGCGATTCCGCTGATGCTCGAGGTCGACGAAGTGCTCGCCTTATGGCTTAAGGAGCCGCCGGCTTTCGCAGGATCGCTTTGCATCGCTTTTCTGGTTTCCGCGATTGTCGACAAGACGGCCATTGGACATATGATTGCCGTCAATGCGGTCGGAAAGATTGCGGTTTACCAGACGGTTCTCGGCAGCGCGCTTATCGCGGCATTGCCGATTGCCGGACTTTTCCTCTGGTTCGGATGGGGCGTACCTGCGATCGGTTGGGCCCTTGTCATTTCAATGGTCGCCTGTGCGTGGGGACGCGTGTGGTTCGCCCGGACCCTTGCAGGTCTTTCGGCAGGCCATTGGGCACGGCATGTTTTGCTGCCGATTCTCGTGCTGACGGCAGGTTCCTTTGCGTGCGGCGTTTTGCCGCGACTTTGGATTGCGCCGTCATTGGGACGCATGTGCCTGACGGCACTTTTCGTTGAAACCGTGTTGTGTCTCTCGGCCTGGTGGCTTGTCTTTGATGCGAACGAGCGGGAGTTCGTTGCCGAGAAGTTTCGCCGATTGAAGGGAAGGATGGAAAAATGAAGTGCCTTTGGGCCATCGTCAAAGCCGTTTTGAGACCTGTTCGCGATGCGTGGCGACGTTGGTGCGCGGCGAAGGTCTTTCGCTATGATGCGCGACGATTTTTCTCGGTTTCGGGTTATGGCCGTCCGCAGGCCCGCGAGCAGCAGCTGGCGAATGTCATTCTCCACTATCACGTGATCGAGAAAGGGCTCACGATGCCGAATCGGCGAGATGTCTTCGGTCGCGAGGCGCTTAAGGAACTTCTGGGCAGCATTAACCAGTATGTCACATGCTTCGGACTGGACGATACGCAAGTGACACACGCCATCGGCGTCGTGAAGACGTATGTCGAACGGAATGCGAACCAACCGGGAGATCCAATCCTTGACGAGGCGAAGGACTTTCTTGGGAACTATCCGGATGTTCCGTCCGTTGAAGAGCCCCATCTCACGCGAGAAGCATTCTATCGGGGATGCGAAGGCCCGTTCCCCGAATTCGCCCGTGCGCGTCACACGCTTCGCCATTATGCGCCCAAAGAACTGACGATCGAGAGACTGCGGTCGGCGGTGGAACTTTGCCGGACGACCCCGACGGCCTGCAATCGGCAGTATTGCCGCGTGTATTGTGTGAGCGACAAGGAGACGATCGAAAAGATTCTCGAGATTCAACACGGGAATCGCGGATTCGGCCATCTGGCGAGCAAGCTCCTTGTTCTTGTTTCCGATTTGGAGGGAATTGCAAGTCCGCTCGAGCGCGACGACGGTTTTACGAACGGCGGCCTTTTCCTGATGAACCTTTGCTATGCGCTTTACTATCATAAAATCGCACACTGCATCCTCAACTGGTCCCGAACGCCGGAGGAAGATCTTGCCGCACGTCGGCTTATTCCCATTAAGCCGTCCGAGACGATTGTCGCTGTCTTGACGTGCGGAGAGACGCCGGATGAGGTGGAGATGTGCGCGTCGCCGCGCCGTCCGCTCGAAGACATTTTCAAGGTGATCTGATATGCGCATCGGCATTTTGACATTTCATCGGGCCTATAACTGCGGTGCCATGCTTCAGGCGTGGGCGCTGAAGAAGACGCTGGAGCGGATGGGGCATCGTGCTGAGTTTCCGGCGTGCAATCATGTCGGCGAGTCAGGGCGTTGGCAGTATGGCTGGATCAACCCTGATAAGAAAGGCGTGGTTGCAAAGATCCGGTCTGTTCTCGGCCGATTCGTTGTGAACGCGTGCTCGATTCCGAATTACGACATCCTGCGCCATCGCTATCGAGTCTTTCGTCGTCGTCATTTGCCGGAGCGTCGCATTGCGCCAGCCGACTTCGCATCTTGCTACGACATTCTGGTCGTTGGGAGCGACCAGGTTTTCAGCATCCATCACACGTCCGAGGAGGCTGCGCTCTTCTTGTGCGAGAGCAAGCCGAAGACTGTGCCGGCGATTGCATATGCCGCGAGTTACGGGGACAGTCCCCTTGCGGGCGAATGCCTCGAGAGGCTCGGGAGGGCGCTCGCCAACTTCAAGGCCGTCTCCGTGCGCGAGTCGCTTGCGCGGGAGCAACTGTCGGCATTTGCCGAAAGGCCTGTCGCGGAGACGCTTGATCCGACGCTGTTGGTGAGCGCATCGGATTATGATGAAATTGCCGGCGGGGAGGTCCCTCGGGAACCCTACCTCTTGTTGTATGCGTTGGACACGAATGCGTTCTTTGTCGAGACGGCTCGTGCGCTAGCTGCACGGCTCGGGGTGCGCTGCGTGATTGCACCGTGCTACGCCTATTCAAAACTCGGTGCACCGGAAGACTTTGAGTTTTTGGTTTCGCCGGATCGGCTTGTCCAATATGCGCGCCAGGCAAGGTATGTTCTCGCCGGATCCTTTCACGGCACGGTCATGGGCGTCGTCTTCGGGAAGCCGTTCCTGTCCCTCAGGGAGCAGGTTGACGAACACGATTCGCGTCCGGCCGCGCTTTTGCGAAAGCTGGGCTGTCCGGAGCGACTGGTGAATCCGCAGGTGTCAATCGACGAGATGGAACGCTTGTTGCGCCTGGGCGCACCGGATGTTGAGCAGAAACTTGAATCGTTGAGAGAGGAGTCGTTGACATGGCTAAGATCTCAATTGTAATCCCCGTCTACAACGTTGCGCCGTATTTGCGTGCGTGCCTGCGCAGCGTGATGGACGCTGCACAGGAGGTGAAGAGGATAGGTGAAGGTGTAGGTGTAGAGTGGAGGGTTGAGGTTATTTGCGTCGATGATGGGTCGACGGATGGGTCGGGCGAGATCTTGGACGAGTTCTTCCACCATTCTACACCTACACCTTCTCTCTACACCTACAAGATTTTACATCAGCAAAATCTTGGGGTCAGCGCGGCGCGGAACCGGGGAATGGATGAGGCTTCTGGGGATTGGGTGTTGTTTGTGGACGGGGATGACGTGATGCGTTCCGGGTGGCTCTCGGTCGTTGAGGAAGCTCTTGCGGCGCATCCGGACGTAGAGGCCGTGCAGTTCGGGATGCGGATGTTTGAGGATGATCAGCTCCCGGCGTGGTCTGGCGAAATGGGGTCGGCGGCGACGCGTCATGAGCTTGTGCGCGAAATCGAACCCAAGCTTTGGCGCACGGCGTTCTATTGTATGGCCTATTCGCGGAAAGCGCTGAAGGGCATTCGATTCCCGTCCTACGTGCGCGGCGAGGATCGGCTCTTCTTCCTCTCGTTCATGGATCGCGTGCGCGTCGTCTGCCGTCTTGAAGCCGAACTCTACGGCTATCGGCAACGTTCGGGGTCGGCGATGAACTCGTCGTATACAATCGAGAAACTCCGCTCGGAGCTATGGCCGTCCGAGCAGGTCCTGCTGTGGCGGAACTCGGCGCGAAGCTATCCGCGCGCGATGTGGCGGCGGCTTGGGCAGGATCTGACCGAGTGGTATGCGGAGCGGTTCTTCTCGTGTCGCGGGGATCTGCAGAAGCGTGTCTGGTCCGACTGGCGGAAGGCGTTGCTGGATTTGCGGCAGGTCGGGGAACTCTCGACATATCAACGGTTCGTCCTGAGGCTCTTTGCCGTTTGGCCGTGCAAAGGAACTGCGTTTTTGCTATTCTATGTGCCGCAGTGGCTGAAACGCCACGGCATTCATCGATGAAGTTCTCAATTGTCATTCCCGTCTACAATGTGGCACCGTATTTGCACGAGTGCCTACGCAGCGTTGTCGCTGCGAGTGATAAACTTAGAATGATGAGTGATAAATGGGCGATTGAGATTATTTGCGTGGATGACGGGTCGACGGACGGGTCGGGGGAGATCTTGGACGAGTGGTCGGCGATGGGATGGAGGCTTGGAGGCGCCGCGGGCGAGGACGCACCGCGGTACGGGGTTAGGGTTTTGCATCAGAAAAATCGTGGTGAGGGGGCGGCTCGGAATGCAGGTTTGGAGGCTGCGACGGGGAACTGGGTTGGGTTTCTGGATGCGGATGATGTCTATGCGCCCGAGATGATCTCGGGGGCGATGGAGCTCGTGGCCGCGCATCCGGATGCGTCGTTGGTGGCCTTGGGACTCGAGGAGCTGGGGTGTTCCGGCGGAACGGCGTCGAGTGGCGTTCGTGTCTACGGGCGCGCGGATTCGCTTCCGCTTAAGCTGGAGATGACGAGCTTTGCGCAGATGTTCATCCGCCGCGAGATCCTTGCGGGACTGCGCTTTCCGTCGTATGCGATCGGCGCCGACCGTGTCTTTGTCGCGCGCTTGGCCCGCCGTGCGGAGAAGGTTGTCCTGTCTGATCGCATCGGCTACCGGTATCGCGTTCATGGGGCCTCTGCCCAACATGCGCCGCGTTCGTTGAAGAAGCGTTGGGATGCCTTTCGGTATACAGTTCATGTGCTCGCGATTCTTCTGGCGACGCGCGAGGCCGGCATTCGGATTCGCCTCAGGTACGCGAAGGCATCCCTCGTGCGATTCCTGGAAATCTTACGGAGGCCGCGATGAAGAAGGTGTTCGTCGAGATACGTCCGAAGGTGACGCGGCTGGGGAACTGGCTGTTTCAATACGCTGCGGCCAAGTCGGCTGCGCCGGAGGGTGAGGTTGTCTTCGTCATTCAGGACCGGAACGACTGGCCGGCGGTCGAGAAGTACCGCGAGCTCTTCCCGGAGGTGACGATTACGGACGAAGAGCCGGACGACAAGTCGCTCTTGCGGACGGGACTTTATCAGGATGTCCGAGTCATGGACGAGGGGCTGGTGCGCGAGTTGCTTCGCATGCCTGAAAGAGTTAGGGCCCGTCTTCGCGAACGTTCTGCCGGGATACTGAACAAGGAGTTGGTTGTCGGTGTAAGCGTCAGGCGCGGAGACTATCTGGCTCTGCCGCACAGACATCCGTTTGTCGGGAAGTCGTACCTCAAGCGGGCGATACGGTCGTTCGATGCAAAGGCAATCTATGTCGTTTGCAGTGATGACATACCCTGGTGCAAGGCGAACTTGCCGAAGATGTGTCCCGAACGTCAGTTTGTCTTTATCGAAAATGAAGACGTACTGACGCAGCTTTACATTCACACGTTGTGTCATCACAACATTTGCAGTAATTCCTCTTTCAGTTGGTGGGGCGCGTATCTGAATGGAAACAAGGGGAAGCGCGTTCTAGTGCCGAGCAGGTGGTATGGACTTGCGCTGAAGAATGAGGATTGGAGCGGCTTGATCTACGAAGGGTGCGAGTTGGTCGAAAATCGTTACACGCTCGTCATGTGGATCCATGCCGTGTTGCTGATGTGCAAGACGCGAATCGGGGACCTCTTGAGGAAAGGCGGCTTGCGATGAAGATCTACCTGATCAATCTCGACAAAGATGCGGAGAAGCTCGCGTTCATGATGCGGCAGCTGGAGGCGCTGGGGATTCAGTACACGCGCGTGCCGGCGGTTTACGGCAAGGCGATGGCCGCGTCCGAACTCAAAAAGATGTATCGTCCATTCCGCTGGTGGTGCGCGGTGGGGCGTCCGATCGTTCCGGCTGAAGTCGGCTGTGCGTCTTCGCATTTCGGGATTTACGCGCGCATGAAGGTGGGGGAGGCCGTCTGCATTCTCGAGGACGATGTCGTTCTCGATGCGGCGTTTGTGGCGCGGCTGAAAGAGGTCGAGCGCTTCGTGGACGCGGCGAAGCCTCAGGTCGTGATGCTCTCGAGTCACGGTCAGCCGCGCGACGGCGTCGGGATCGTGCGGTCGCCTGACGCCATGTGCACGGACGCCTATGTGATTACGCCGCCGGCGGCGGAGGCGATTCTGCGGGCGAACCGTCCGTTGATCGTCCCCTGCGACCACTGGCGGCGCTGGGTCGAGTGCGGACTCATTGAGCTTTATCATGCGCTCCCGACCGTGGCCCGGCAGGATCAGGTGACGTTCGTCGGGACGACAAGCGAGGGCCGTCGGGACGAGCGTCGGCTTTCCATGAAATTTTTCTGGCGCAAGCTCGGGCGCCTGGTGGGCAAACCCCTTGACCATCTTCTTTGGAAAGTGACAGGAAAATGAATTCGAAACTCTTGTTCGTTGCGTCTGCCATCAGTCGACTCCTGCCCGAGTCGAGCGGACTTTCCCTCAAGCGTGCGCTCTATCGTTGGGCGGGCGTGAAGATCGGAAAGAACGTGCGCCTTTACTCGAGCGCACGGATTCTCGGGAATGGCGAGGTGGAGATCGGCGATGACGTTCATTTGGGTCCCGAGGTCCTCGTGTACGCTAACAAGGACGCGAAGATCGCGATCGGCAGCCACGTCGACATCGGTCCCAGGGTGACGCTGTTGGCCGGCGGGCATGAGATCGATGTCCAGGGGGAGCATGTCGCCGGGCGGGGCAAGGCGCAGAAAATCGTCATCGAAAACGGCTGTTGGGTCGGCGCGTGTTCGACGGTTCTCGGCGGCGTGACGCTCAGGCCCAAGACGGTCGTTGCCGCGGGGAGCGTGGTGACGAAAAGTCCGGACCATGGCACGTGCCTCATCGCCGGCGTGCCGGCCGTTCTGAAGAAGGTCTACGCCTAATTATGTCCGTCGCACAGAGAGATGCGGGCATCGATCGCGCGAAGGGACTGCTGATCCTGCTGGTTGTCTTGGGACACATGGCGGGCGGCGTGCGGTTCACGCTCGGGGAGTCGGGTTTTGCCATCCTCGACCAGGCGTACATCGGCATCAACCTCTTTCACATGGCGGCATTCTTTTTTCTGGCCGGCTTTTGGCGGACGCGGAACGAGCACGGTCGGACCTTTGGTGCGTTTGTCGCGGGCAAGGCGCGGCGGTTGCTGGTGCCGTATGTCTTCTGGGGGGTGGCGAGCGCGGTGGTCTTCGTGGCGCTCGGGTCCGCGCTCGGGCTGGTGACGGGTGGCGTCGGCTATTACGAGGCACGGGGGAGCGAGGCGGTGAGCGGGTGGCAGCCGTTCGTCTCGCTTCTTCACGCGGGCGGGTGGCCTCGGGGAGAAGGCTTCCGGTGCAATAGCGTCCTCTGGTTCCTACCGGCGATGTTCGTGACGAGCATCTTTCACGAGGCGCTGACGCGGGTGCGAGGCTGGGGCAATGGGATTCTTCCGTGCGCGGCGGCGCTTGGTTGCTTTGCGCTCGCAGGTGTGCTTCGGCTCGCGTATGTCGATGGACTTCCGTGGGGACTCGCGGTCGTGCCGTGGTATCTCGGGTTCATGGTTCTGGGCGGGCTCGCGGGACGTCGGGTGGACGGGGCCGGTCGTGGGGTCGTGGCGTTCGGCGCGGCGGCGCTGATCGGGATCTGCTGTTGGTGGTCCGACCTGGGGCTTGGGTGGCGGAGCATCGCCTGGTACGCGGCGCATCTCGGCGTGGCGGCGCTCGGCAGCTGGGTATGTGTCGTCGGGGTGCGCGGGTGGCGGTGCGGCTGGCTAGAGTGGCTGGGCGCGGAGAGCCTGGGCATTATGGTTTTGCACAAGTTCTTTGTGTTGGCGTGTCAGGTCGGCTGTCGGCAGGTGCGCGGGCAGGTGCCGGATGCGGTGATGGTCGTGGCGGCGGTCGTGCTGGCGGTGGGCGTCGCCGGGGCATGCGGCGCACTGTCGCGCGGCGTGCGGCGGATTTTGCCGGGAGTGGTGTAGGGGGAGGTTTTGGTGAATTTGGTTGTGGTTATTATTCCGGCTTATCGGGCGAATGCGACGCTGCCGCAGACGGTGGCGAGCGTGAAGGCGCAGACTGTGCCGGTCGAGATCGTGGTCGTGGACGATGGGAGTCCCGAACCCGTGCCGCCGATGGACGGCGTACGCATCATCCGCCAGGCGAATGCGGGCGGGTATGCGGCGCGGTTGAGGGGCGTTGCCGAGACGACGGCGCCGTATGTCGTGTTCGTGGATGCGGACGATGTCATCGAGCCGACGCTGTGCGAGAAGATGGTGAAACTCGCAGAGGCGGAGCGGCTGGACGTCGTCCAATGCGAGACATGGCACAGCGACGCGGAGCCGCCGGGCGGGGTGGAGATCTTGGCGGGACGGGAGGAGGTTCTCCGCCGCTATGTGCGTCCCGTCCTCGTGGACGGCCAGGGCGCGGCAACGGCCTGGGGGAAGCTCTATCGGCGCGAGACGTGTTTTGGAGAGAGCTTCGAGCCGTCGACGCTGATGATGTACGATGATTTCGCGATCAATCTGCAGGCGTTTCGCCGCGTGACGCGGATGGGCTTTTTGCGGGAGGGCCTGTATCATTACGAGGTCAATTCGGGGAGTAGCGTTGCGCAGTTCAAGAGGTCCTATATCGACGATTTCGAGGAGGCGATCCGCTTCCGCCGGAAGTTCTTGCCGGAGTACGGCGTGGCGGAGGGAGATCCGTGCTTTGCGGCGTGGATTGCGCTGAACCTGCGCACGCACATGCGGCGGGCATCATACGCGCCGTGCGGCAGCTGGCGGGAACGCCTGGCGAACGTGAGGGAGTTGTACCGGCGGATCGCGGGGAAGGTGCCGGCGCTGCTGGCGGCGCGGGTGTGGGGAGTGTATTGGGGAAAGCGGGTGAGAAAGTTGGGGTTCTCAACATGAAAGTCGCTTTCTACATGAATTGCGTGTCGACGCATCAGCTGCCGCTGGCCCGGGCGGTGGCGGCGCTGGTGGGGACGTCGAATTTCCGGTATGTCCATGCGGGTGAGGCGGGACAGGCGTATCAGATGGCGCGGGGCGAGGTTGGCGTCGACGTGTTCGAGGACCGCTCGGCGGAGGGACGGGACTGGTTGGAGACGGCGGATGTCGTCCTCATCGGCGGGATACGTCCCATCGATCTGATGGAGCGCAGGGCGGCGAAGGGGCTGAAGACGTTTTATCAATCCGAGCGATGGTTTAAGCCGCGGCTCGGGCGCCTTCGTCTGCTTGTGCCGAGTTATCGACGGATGGTTAAGCGGTTTGTGAAGGTCGTCAATGAGAACGACTGCGTGAAGTTCCTGGCGATCGGGCCGTGGGCGAAGGGGGATTTCTTGAAAATGGGCATCACGCCCGAGAAGATAGTTGACTGGGGATATTTCGTGGCCCCATCCGTTCTTCCTCCACCTCAACCTTCCACCTCAACCTCGCGCAGTGCACTGCGCGTCCTGTGGGCGGGGCGGGATATTCCGCTCAAACATGTGAAGGATATTGAGCGAGCGGTGGCCCTTGCGAATGCTAAGATAGTTGTAGATGAAAGTTGTAGTTGTAGAATGGACGGTAGGGAGCCCATTACTTTTACTAAACTCACGGGGGTGACTCCGGCGGAGGTTCGGGCGGCGATGCGGGAGCATGACGTTTTTGTGATGGCATCGAATGGGTACGAGGGTTGGGGGGCGGTTGTTAGCGAGGCGCTGGAAGAGGGGATGGATGTCGTTGGGACCTGGGAGTGCGGGGCGTGTCCGACGCTGTTGCCGAAGGAGCGGCTGTATCATTGCGGGGATGTGAGAGAGCTGGCAAGATTGCTGGAGTTGGAGTGGGAGGAAGTAGAAAGTAGGGGGCTTGGTGAGGGGGGCTGGTCAGCGCCTGTCGCTGAGGACAGCGACGGTACGGGGCGGTTACCGGCGTGTTCGATTGGGGAGTGGACGGCGAAATGGGCGGCGGAGAGGTTGGTGGCGTTAGTTCGCCAGGGATAATTTGATATAATAGGTGCATGCGCGTTGTACATGTCATTGAGGGCTTGCCACGGACGGCGGGGACGACGGTGTTCCCGATTGAAGTGGCGCGTGAGCAGCTCGCCTTGGGTCATGAGGTCGAGATCGTTCACTTCACCTTCAACGACTGCGCGGATTCGGGGGTGCGGATTCGCCGGGTGGAGTCGCTTGATGAGCTCGGGTATCGTCCCGATATCGTTCACATGCACGCGTTCTGGTCGCTGTGTCAGGTTCGCGCGATGCGCTGGTGCCGTCAGCATGGCGTGCCGTATGTCGTCTCCCCGCACGGGGGACTGATGCCGCGTGTGCTGCGGAAGGGTTGGCTGAAGAAACATCTTTTCTTTTGGGTTTTCGTGAAGCCGGCGCTCAAGAAGGCTGCGGTGCTCCATTGTACGGGCGAGGGCGAGCGTACGGCGGTCGAGGCACTGGGGATTCGCACACGGACGTTTACTGTGCCGCTCGGGTGTCGGCTGCCTGTGGGAAGTGAGGTGAAGGTGAAGGGTGAAGGTGAACAGAGGATGGTTCTCTTCCTTGGTCGGCTGGGAGAGGAGAAGGGGCTGGAGCTGTTGCTGGAGGCCTGGAAGGAGATTCAGACAACAAGCGGGAAGCTTGTCCTCGCCGGGCCGAGCTGGCAGGGGTATGGGGAGAAGCTGAGAGAAAAGGTCGAGGTGGAGAAAATAGGGGGGGTGGAGTTCGCGGGGCCGGCGGACGAGGCGATGAAGGATCGTCTTTATCGGGCGGCGGATGTCTTCGTCCTGTCGAGTCCGATGGAAAACTTCTCGCTAGTCGTGTTGGAGGCCCTTGCGTATGGCGCACCGGTCATCTGCACGAAGGGGACGCCGTGGAAGGGCATTGCCGAGCAGGATTGCGGCTGGTGGATTGATTATACGCGCGAGAGCTTTGTGCGGGCCTTGAAGGACGCGCTTGAGGCTTCGGATGAAAAGCTGGGGGAGATGGGCGCTCGTGCACGCGCACTCGCCGGGACCTATGATTGGCGTCGTGTCGCCGAACGGTTGACAGGGTTGTATCTGAATCGAGCAGAGGGAGCGTGTTCGTGATTAAGGTTAGACTTGATAAATACGTGAATCGCAACGAGGGGAAGAAGAAACGTCTTCTCTGGGACGTTTGCTGGCGACTCTTCGGCGCGACGACGCCACGGTGGATGTTGCAGGGCTGGCGCTGCCGGTTGTTGCGGTTCTTCGGCGCGAAGGTCGGGAGGGGGGTGTCCGTCCATGGTGGGGCGCGGATCTGGCTGCCGCACAATCTCGAGATCGGCGAGCATAGCTGGGTCGGGGATCTCGCGAACATCTATTGCGTCGCGCCGATTCGGATTGGAGCGCATGCGGTCGTGAGCGAGGCGGCGTTTCTCTGTACGGCGGAACACGACATCTCTGATCCACGGTTCGAGCTGAAGACGGCGCCGATTACGATAGGCGACAATGCTTGGGTCGGGAGCCGAGCGATCGTGTTGCCCGGTCGCACAGTCGGGGAGGGAGCGGTTGTCGCGGCGGGTGCGGTGGTGACGAAGGATGTGGCACCGTGGACGGTTGTCGCCGGAAACCCAGCGCGCGTCATCAAGACGCGGGAGATCAAGAATCCGCAGGCCGATATCAGCGTTGTCATCATGACGAAGGACGAGAAGTTGCATGTCGGTAGATGTCTGGAACGGCTTGTGCCGCTTATGCCGCGGAATGTGATTGTGGTGGATTGTGGATCTGAGGATGGTACGGTCGAGCTGGTGGAGAAAATCGGTGAGGGCGAAGAATGGCGCGGACGCGTTTCTTGTGTGCATCACGATTGGCCGGGCACACAGGCGAGTCAGTTCAACTGGGTGCTTGATGAAATCGTTGGGGACGGGGCGCGTGACGTGGGCAATTGGATCCTGCGACTCGATGCGGATGAATATCTGACAGCGGAAGGAATTGAGTGGCTGAGGGCGAATCTGGCGTTTGTGCCGGAGCGGATCGCGGCCCTTGATTTCATTCTCGAACGTAAGTTCATGGGCGGGGAGATTCGCCACGGCACGAACGGCATTCGGATGGTGCGACTCTTCCGGCGCGGGAAGGGACGGTACGGCGAAACGTTGATGGACGAACGGCTGAAGATTGACGGCGAGACGCAGCAGACGCCGGTCGTGTTTTACGATGACAATCTCCAGCCGTTGCCGTGGTGGAAGGTCAAGCATCTTGGGTATGCAGTGCGCGAGGCGCGGCAGGCCCTCGAAGGATGTTTGGAGGATCGGCGCAAGGCGCAGTATTACCGCATGCCGCCGTATTTTCGTGTCGTCGCGTATTTCTTGGTGCGCTATGTGCTGAAGGGCGGATTCCTGGACGGCGTGACGGGGTGGCGGTGGCACTTCTGGCAGGGATTCTGGTACCGCTGGCAGTGTGATCGGGAGATCGGGCGGCTGAAGCGAATGAAGAGGTGTTGGTGCAGCCGTAGGGGGTAGGCGTATGCGGGTTTTTCATTTTACGCACGAGTTGCCTCAGGCGAGCGGGGTCGCGACGTTCGTGAGAGAGTTGGATGCCGCGCTCGGGGACGAGGGTGTCGAGAGCCGGATCGTGCTGGATCCTCGGGAGCTTCCGGATGCGCCGGAGGCGGAGACCGTCCTGCATATTCACGGCATGTGGAAGCCCGTCTATCATCAGGCGGTGAAGTGGGCGAAGGCGAAGGGTATTAAGATCGTCTGGTCGGCGCATGGCATGCTCGCGCCGTGGAGTCTCCGCCACAAGTGGTGGAAGAAGCTCCCTGTGTGGCTGGCCTATCAGTGGCGCGATCTCAAGTCCGCCGAGATCCTGCATGCGACGAGCGGGAAGGAAGTCGGCTGGATTCGGCGGCTCGGGTTCCGGCAGCAGATTGCGGAGGTGTCTCTCGGGACGCATTTGCCTGAGGTGAAGGAGGTGAAGGTCGAACGGCAGAACGGTAAAGTCCTACTCTTTGTAGGTCGGGTGTACCCGGTGAAGGCGATTGACCGGCTGATTGCTGCGTTTGCGAGCGCAACGGATGAGGCGAAGAGCAAAGGCGAAGGTGAACGGGAAAACTGGCAGCTCCGCATCGTGGGGCCGGATCAGGCCGGGCACAGGGCCGAGCTGATGCGGCTGTGCGAATCGCTTTCGTTGACGCAGGTCGTCTTCGTCGGACCGAAGTACGGGGCGGAGCTCGCGGCGGAGTATGTGGGGTGCGATGCGCTCGCGCTGGTGAGCCACACGGAGAATTTCGGCGCGACGGTTGTCGACGCCATGGCGCACGGCAAGCCGGTCGTCACGTCCACAAACACGCCGTGGCAGGAGGTGGCGGACTGCGGCGCGGGCTGGTGGGTCGACAACGATCCGGCGAGTCTTGCGCAGGCGATCTACGAGCTGATGGCGATGGACAACGCGCGGCGGACCGAGATCGGGGCGAACGGACGGAAGCTGGTCGAGGCGAAGTACACGTGGGCGGCGGTGGCGCAACAGATGTCCGAGGTTTATCGACGCGCAAGCGGTGGCGGGGCGCCCGACACGTCGCCCGACCCGTACGCTACGGTGGTCGTTACGGCTCTCGCGCCTAGACAATAAGCTTCGCTTAGTCGGTCGTGCCTGAGCGAAACGTCTGGTTGCGTACAGTGACTCTCCTACGCCTACGACACCTTCGCTTCCTCTCGTGCGAGTGTCGGCTCGCCCCGCCCCCGCTTGCCGAAGTCTTCTTTTGCGCGGATTCGCCTT
>CAMAHK010000013.1 GCA_945834475.1 uncultured Verrucomicrobiota bacterium | reverse complement strand
GCAAAGGGCTTTTACCCGCCGCGGGCGAGACGCACCGCGGTACGGTGCCCCGCGGACTCCGCCTTCTCCTCGACGCCTGCGTTGCCGAAGGACTGCTCACCAAGTCCCCTGACGGCGTATACGCGAACACGCCCGCGTCGCGGCTTGCGCTGATTCCGGGCGGTCCGGCCGATCTCACGAAGGCGATTCGCTACAACCGTGACGTGTATCCGGCGTGGGGCAAGCTCGCGGAGTTCGCGCAGACTGGGAAGCCGGTTGAGAAGCCCGAGATCCATCTCGGCGAGGACGCCGCGCGCACGAAGGCCTTCGCCGCGTCGATGTTCGGACGTGCGATGGGCATCGGCAAGTCGATCGTTCCGATGCTGGATCTCTCCCCCGTACCGCGGTGCGTCTCGCCCGCGGCGTTGGACGGCAAAGGGCTTTTACCCGCCGCGGGCGAGACGCACCGCGGTACGAAGCTCCTTGACCTCGCCGGCGGACCGGCCGCGTATGCGATTTTGCTGTGCCAGGCGAATCCGTCGCTCGTGGTGACGACCGTCGACCTGCCGGCGATCTCGGCCGAGGCCGCGAACTATGTCGCGCAATTCGGTCTTACGGGCCGCATCGCCTGCCGGGCGGGCGACTACCATACCGACGAATACGAGTCGGAGGCGTACGATGTCGTCACGATCTTTGGGGCGCTCCATCAGGAATCGTCCGAGCAGATCGTCGACATCCTCAAGCGGGCACACCGGGCGCTCAAGCCGGGTGGACGCGTGATCGTCCTCGACATGATGACGGACGAGACGCATACGGCCCCGAAGTTCTCGGCGCTTTTCGCGCTCAACATGGCGCTGACGACGACGAACGGCTGGGTTTTTTCCGACGCGGAACTCAAGGACTGGATGCGTGAGGCGGGCTTTGAACCGGGCGAAACCCAAGTCGCCCCGCCCCCGATGCCGCACTGGCTCGTTTCGGCCGTGAAAAAATGATATAATACAACGCAATTATGAACGCACTGGCTACACAGCTTAACAAAACCCTCGGCGAAGCCGCGGGTTTCCTTTCATCTGAAGGCAAGCGTCTCTATTTCCCCTATGGCGGCATTCTCGGTCAGGGAGGCGAGGCGAAGGGTTGCGACATCAACGCGACGATCGGGATGGCGTTCGAGGAGGACTGCTCCCCGCTCGTGATCAACGCATTCGCCAAGAACGTGCCGCTCGGCAAGAAGGCGTTCCTCTACGCGGGTAGCTTCGGTCTCCCGGCGCTCCGCGAGCAGTGGAAGAAGCTCGAGGTGAAGAAGAATCCCTCGCTCAAGGGTAAGCTCTTTTCGAATCCCGTCGTCACGAACGCGCTCACGCACGGCCTCCGGATCGCGGCCGAGCTCTTCGCCGACGCGAAGGACGAGCTTGTCATCCCCGATTTCTTCTGGGACAACTACGAGCTCATCTTCAAGGAGGCGGTCGGCTGCAAGGTCCGCAAGTTCAACACCTTTGCGAAGGGCGGCTTTGACGCGGCGGCTATGAAGGAGGCGCTTCTCGCGCCGGGCGCGAAGAAGATCCTTATTCTCAACTTCCCGAACAACCCGACCGGCTACACGGCCACGGTCGAGGATGCGAAGAAGATCGTGGCGGCGGTGAAGGCCGTCGCGAAGGCGGGCAAGAAGATCGTCGTCGTTCTCGACGACGCGTACTTCGGGCTCGTCTACGAGAAGGGCATTCACGGCGAGTCGCTCTTCGCGGAGTTCTCCGACCTCGACGAGAACGTCCTCGCGGTCAAGCTCGACGGCACGACGAAGGAAGACTACGTCTGGGGGCTCCGCGTCGGCTTCATCTCGTTCGCGTTCAAGGGCGCGACCGAGGTGCAGCTCAAGGCACTCGAGGCGAAGGCTGCGGGCAACGTGCGTTCGGCTCTCTCGAACGTGACGTCGATCGGCCAGCATCTCGCGATCGCCGCGTATGCCGATCCCGACTACGCGAAGCAGAAGAAGGAGAAGTACGCCGTCCTCAAGAAGCGCTACATGGAGATCCGCAAGATCCTCAAGAAGCATCCCGAGTACGCGAAGAGCTTCGAGCCGATGCCGTTCAATTCGGGCTACTTCATGTGCGTGAAGCCGCTTGGTGTTGACGCCGAAGAGGTGCGCAAGCTCCTGATCGCGAAGTACTCGACCGGGACGATCGTCCTCTCGGGTCTCATCCGCCTCGCGTTCTCGACGATTCCGCTCGCAAAGCTCGACAAGCTTTTCGCGAACGTCCACAACGCCATCAAGGAACTCCAGAATTGAAGAAGCTCCTCCTACGAGTTTGTCTCGCGCATTTCGGCGGATGAGATTCGCTCGTTCGGCATGGCTTCGTCGAGTGTGATGGCTTACGCAATGGCCTCGATGATGAAGGGGGAGCCCGATTCGGATGACGATGACGACGAGGATGACGACGAGAAGTCGAACGATGAAGATTGAGGCCTACGCCAAGATCAACCTCACGCTAGAGGTTCTGGGGAAGCGCGCGGATGGATACCACGCGCTTCGTTCCATTGTACAGCCCATCGCCCTCGCCGATACGCTTGAGATCGAGGAGACGGACGATGGCGTCATCGCGACGGATACGGGTTACGGCGAAGGAGACCTGATCGTTAAGGCGGTAAAGGTTCTTTGCGGCGAGGCAGGAGTGCCTCGCCCCCGATATCAAGACGCGCAGCTCAACGGGGACGCGACACTCTTGTCGCGTAGTGCCGAAGACATCCACCTCAACGGGGACGCGACACTCTTGTCGCGTAGTGCCGAAGACATCCACCTCAACGGGGACGCGACACTCTTGTCGCGTCGCAATAAAAAAGGCCTCCGCATCCATGTCACCAAGCGCATCCCGGCGGGCGGCGGTCTTGGTGGCGGTAGCGCCGACGCCGCGGCGATTCTCCTCGCGCTCAACGCCCTCTGGCAACTCGGTTACACGCCCGAAGCTCTCTCCGACCTCGGCGCACAAGTCGGCAGCGACGTGCCCGCGCTCGTCCTCGCCCAGCACTACCGCGCCCCTGTTCTGATGGAGGGCCGCGGCGAAAGAGTCTCCCTCCTTCGTCAACCTCAACCTCCAACCTCAACCTCACGATTCCTCATCCTCGCCAACCCCGGCGTCCATTCCTCGACACCTGCGGTCTTCAAGGCGTTCGTGCGCTCGACCTATCCGTCGCCGAAGAACGACCTCGAGTCCCCGGCGGTCGCGCTTTATCCCGAGATCGGCGAAGCACTTGCCGCGTTGCGTGCGGCCGGTGCGCGGGAAGTTCAGATGACGGGTTCGGGCGCGACCGTCTTTGGCTGGGCAGCGGACGAGTCAGAGGCCGTGCGAATCGCTGCGGAGATGAAGTCCCGCGGCTATCTCGCCTGGACTACGAAAACGCTCTGATTTTTGGTATAATATACCAAACATTTTGGGAGTAGAAAAATGGCCGACGAGACGAGCAATTACAACGCCGAAAACATTCAGGTTCTGGAGGGCATGGAAGCCGTCCGGAAGCGTCCGGCGATGTACATTGGCGATACCGGCGAACGCGGGTATCACCATCTCGTCTACGAAGTGGTCGACAACTCGATCGACGAGGCGCTGGCGGGCTACTGCTCGATGATCGACGTGATCATCAATCCCGACGGCTCGCTCACGGTGAAGGACAACGGCCGCGGCATCCCGGTTGACATGCACCCGACGCAGAAGCGTCCCGCGCTCGAGGTTGTTCTGACGATTCTCCACGCGGGTGGCAAGTTCGACGGCTCGAACTACAAGGTCTCGGGCGGTCTGCACGGCGTCGGCGTTTCCTGCGTGAACGCGCTTTCCGAGTGGATGAAGGTCGACGTCAAGCGCGGCGGCAAGCTCCATCACGTCGAGCTCGCGCGCGGCCACGTCACGAAGCCGACGGAAGTCGTGGGCGACTGCGGCGACGAGACAGGCACGTCGGTGACGTTCTTCCCCGACCACACGGTCTTCACCTGCCGCAAGTTCAAGGCCTCGATCCTCGCCGCGCGTCTTCGAGAGCTCGCGTTTCTCAACAAGGGCGTGACGATTCATTTCCGCGACGACGAAGGCGACGAGAACGGCAACCACTTTGACGAGACGTTCCACTACGAGGGCGGCATCGACGAGTTCACGGCGTATCTCAACACGAACAAGCAGACGCTTTCACCGATCATCCATTTCGAAGGCGAGAAGGAATGCGCACGGCTTGACGGCACGTATCTTATCCAGGCTGAAGTCTCGATGCAGTACAACGACACGTACGGCACGATCGAGCAGACGTACTGCAACAACATCCACACGATCGAGGGCGGCACGCACCTGACGGGCTTCCGCCGGGCGCTCACGGCGACGATCAAGAACTACGGCGAGCGCACGAAGCTCATCAAGGAGAAGGAACTCGC
This sequence comes from uncultured Verrucomicrobiota bacterium, assembly GCA_945834475.1. Classification (GTDB taxonomy): domain Bacteria; phylum Verrucomicrobiota; class Kiritimatiellia; order RFP12; family UBA1067; genus UBA1067. The sequence continues at coordinate 29,635 of CAMAHK010000013.1, read as the reverse complement.
GTCCCTCTCGGGCGACGACATGCGCGAGGGTCTGACGGTCATCGTCTCGGTGAAGGTGCCGCAGCCGCAGTTCGAGGGCCAGACGAAGACGAAGCTCGGCAATGGTGAAGTCGACGGCATCGTCTCGGGCATCGTCAGCGAGAAGCTCAACACGTTTTTCGAAGAGAACCCGTCCGTCGCGAAGACGATCATCGACAAGGTGCTCCTCGCGAACCGCGCCCGCGAAGCGGCCCGTGCCGCGCGCGAATCGACGCGTCGGAAGGGTGTGATGGACGGTCTCTCGCTCCCGGGCAAGCTCCGCGACTGCTCCGACCGCGATCCCGAGAAGACCGAACTCTATCTCGTCGAGGGTGACTCGGCCGGCGGCTCGGCGTGCAAGGGCCGCAACCGTGCGACCCAGGCGATCCTGCCGCTCCGTGGTAAGATCATCAACGTCGAGAAGGCCCGCATCGACCGCATGCTCGCGAACAACGAAGTGCGCACGATGATTACGGCGATCGGCTGCGGCTTCGGCGAAGAGTGGGATATCGCGAAGGCGCGTTACCACAAGATCGTCATCATGACCGATGCCGATGTCGACGGCGCGCACATCCGCACGTTGTTGCTCACATTCTTCTATCGTCGTATGCCCGAGCTCATCGAGAAGGGCTACGTCTACATCGCGCAGCCGCCCTTGTACAAGGTCGAGCGCAAGAAGAAGACGGAGTACGTGTTGACGGACGGCGAGCTCACGGAAAAGCTCCTGACGCTCGGCTTGGACGATTTCGAAGTGAAGGGCAAGGACGGCCAGTTCCTCGAGAAGGATCCGGCGCGTCAGCTCCTTATCCTCCTCGCGGAAATCGAGCAGACGGCGAAGATGGTCGCCGAGCGCGGCTTCAATCCCGCCGCCCTCGTCGCCGACGAGCACGCGACCGGGTCGGGCGCGTCGATGCTGAAGAAGCAGTTCTCGTCGCTCTCGGGCTACGGCTACACGGCCGAGGACTGGTTCGGCACGAACCAGCCGACGGCGAACGGCCCGCTCGTGAAGCTTCTCGATGATGTCCGCAATCACGGCAAGACAGGTCTCTCGATCATGCGCTTCAAGGGTCTCGGCGAAATGGACGCCGACGAGCTCTATGACACGACGATGAATCCGGAGAAGCGTCATATGCTCCGCGTGAAGCTCGACGACGCCGTGAAGGCCGATCAGATGTTTACGCTTCTCATGGGGGACGAAGTCGAACCCCGTCGCAAGTTCATCGAAGACAACGCCCTGAACGTGCGCAATCTCGACTTCTGATTTTAGGACGATTAGCTCAGTTGGTTAGAGCAGGACCTTTACACGGTCAAGGTCGGGGGTTCGAGTCCCTCATCGTCCACCAATCCACGATACCGAAAGGGAGAAGTTGGCTTCTCCCCTTTGTTTTATCATCCTGCGACTCCCGAAAAATCCCCAATATATAAAGGGTTTCCGCAATCCGGCCTTTCATAAAAACTTCTCCAGAGTGTGACGAGGTAGAGGGGGTGTGACGAGGTCATACCCCCCGTCACACTCCCGATTTTCTCCCTTGCGCCTTGCAAGGGAGAAGTTTTTATGACGCAAAAATGGCCGAGTGTGCAAGTAACACACTCGGCCAATGTGGGCTTGATCTGGATTGGTCTATTTCCGCTTGGCGCGGCGTTTCTCCCAGCGCTCCCGCGTGGCGATGGCGTGGTTTTCTCGTCCCTTCGCCCGCATCTCCTCCGCCCACGCGAGGTTCTCCGGCGACGGGACGACGCCCTCGACGGCCTTTGCGACGGCTTCGATGAAGAACGTCGAAACGCCCATCTGCCTTTGTCGCTTGCTGGGCTTGTGCCCGGCCCGCGTCCACCACGGGACGGTCCGTCCGGCAATCGCCGTGCGCACCTTGGCCACCAGTTCAATTGGCGGCGCACAGTTCACGATCATGCATTCGGGGTTTCGCTGTATCTTCATCTTCTTTCCTTTCATTGGATTGCGGGGAATCCCAGGAGCCGTTCCTGTTCTTCCCAGTCGTCGGTTTCGATCTTGCGTACCTTCTGAAGCGAGAATCCGTCCGGCAGTTCTCCTTTCATCGCGGCGCGGATAATTCTCGGCGACAGCGTCGCCAGCCGTATCGTGTAGAGCACGTAGCGGCGGTCCGTTCCTACGAGTTCCGCCAGCTGGCTGACTGATGCGGCCTTCCCCTCGTCGATTAGCTTCATCCATGCAAGAGCCTTGGCGAAGGACTTTAGCACGGTTCCCTGCGCCAACGCGTCGTCCAGCTCACGCTGCGTCGGCTTCGCGGTTACTGCGAGTCGTTGAAGTACGCGCTCTTTTTCGTTGACTTCGACAACGGGAAGCTATGGTGCAGCTATTCTCTTCCAGCGGCGGTGTTGCGCAGCGTTGAGGACGCGAGCGCGGCGAATCGCTATCAGGCGTTCATAAAGACGATGGCGCTGTCTGGGCTTGCAAAGAATTCGGGAAAGTTCTCGGAGCTCGCGGCCAAGAAGACACAGACGGATGGCGATGGCAAGAAAACATTTTCCGACGACGGAAATACCGTGTCGATACCGTTGGACGAGGGGATTGCGCTTCTCGAGAAGATTGCAAATGATACGGCTACTGGCGGCATCCCGTTGCCGAAAGCCGACGAGCCGCTTGCGTTTCGGTACGAGAATGCAACAAAGGCATACTACGATTCAAAGATCGGGTTCCCTAAAGCAAAGGACAAAAGCTTTCCGCAGCTTAAACCGGTCAAGAATGCGACGGGGCTTAAATTGGACTTTGCGGAGCGTTTCGAGTTGGCGGCGAGCGTCAAGCTGGCTCAGTTCCCGGATGGAGAGATCAGATGGACGGTGGACGGCACGAACGGACTGTCGTTGGCGGACACGACCATGAAGATGCGCGAGGCCCAGGTCGAGATAGTCAAGGGGCTGATGAACGGCAGGGAAACCGCAAACGAACCAGGAACTGTATGGATATTGAACGACGACTTCATGTTCGGATATGGCTCGGGCCTCAAGAAGGATAATGAAGACAGCATCACCTATTTGTTCATGATCCGTCACGCGATGGGCGGTGCGCCTGCTGGAGCTTGCGCACTTTTGGATTTTGCGCCAACTCAGGCGATGTCCGATTCCATTACTGGGGCGTTTCTAGGTGATAAAACCGCGCAGGAGAACGTAAAGGCGCTGTGTGCGGCCGGAATAGTCGTGATTGTAACCGAGGAATGATGAGCCGGGAGGCATCAATGAAACATAAGAAAGGCTTTGCCGACACGCTGCTGACTTACCTTGGGGCGTATGGGAACCATCTGGAGACGAGGGAGGTTGCGGAGGGCAACTTCTGCCTGAAGCTGATGCCTGGGTTTGCGAAGGAGGCTGTAGTCGAACGCCGTTCGCAATGGAATGCCGGATTCAGGTTTGAAGGCAAGTCCGACGCCGAGTGGGTCTATGTGGAACACATGGTGCTTGCCCCGGATCATGTCAATGACGACATTGAGTCGTGGGTGGGCATTGGCATGGCATTTCTCGGCAAGCCGCTTCTTCATTGCAAGTCAGACAGGGACAACGCCGATTTTGAAGTCGTGAAGTTCGGTCTGGTTCCGGCCATCAGCTCGGTGTTCATGAAAAAGCACAGTGCTGACGATATGGCGACGTATGTGGGGACGATCTTGCGCAAGGGCGTAATGTGCCGTGTCTTCATCCTCTGCATCAGGCGGGGAAACGAGAGTTGGATGGTCGAATATGTGTTCCCGGCGTATGTGACGGAAACGAGGGTCGAGGGAGGCAAGTTGACTGTCCACGAGACGCGTCCGCCCAAACCTGGCGAGAAGGTCGATGTGAAGATTTCGCAGGGCGAGATGCAGATTGCCAGTGTGGTTCTTGGGAACTTTCGCGCCCTCGACGGCATCCATTGCTCCTTCTGCGACAAGGTCGTGACGGAAGAGGACGTATTCCCTGTCGAAATGGGCAACATCAAGCTGTTCGACGATATGCCTCTGCGCGGTTCGGCAACGTTTCGTCTGCCGTGCTGCGACGATTGTAAGCGTCGGATTACCGTCCCGTCGCTTGACCTTGACCGCATCAAGGCCGTTGCTGACATCCGCGATGCGCTCGCCAAGGGCGCGGACTTCAAGTCGGAGTGGATTAACAGCCATAACCAGAACCCATAAAAGAGCGTTTGAACCCGGTGCGATGTTCTGATAATACAAATCTTTGGTTTGAGGATTCGGACAGAATTATGGTATAATATTAGCCATCGATCCTGTGAAAAGGAGTTTGTATGGCGTTTTGTTACAATAAGCTCTGGAAGCTGCTGATTGACCGAGGCATGACGCGAACGGAGATGCGTCGTGCCGTCGGTCTGTCCACTTGCACACTCGCAAAGCTCTCCAAGGGCGAGGATGTCACGACAACGATCCTCAAGCGAATCTGTGACACATTCGGCTGCGACCTTGACGATATCGTGGAATATTCTCCGTCTGTGCAACCGAAACGGAAAGCGTAAAATGGAACATGAAACCACACATGCTGTTTGCCGCCCTGATTGCGGGGGCGTTGTTTGCGGAGGGAGGCTCTGACATGCCGATGCTGAACTGGATGGGGCGCGAGAAAGCGGCCAAGGCGACGAAGGACGTCGTAATGAAGATTCTCCGCGATGAGAAGTCGCTTGGCTATGGAGAAGCGACCAAGGACAACATCCTCGTCCACGGCGACAACTTGGAGGCGCTGAAGGCGTTGCTGCCGTTCTACGCCGGAGAGGTGAAATGCATCTACATCGATCCGCCGTACAACACCGGCTCCGCGTTCGAGCATTACGACGACAACCTCGAACACTCCACTTGGCTCAATATGATGTACCCTCGCCTCAAGCTCCTTCGCGAGTTCTTGCGTGAGGACGGCAGCATCTGGATTAGTCTGGATGATGGTGAGGCACATTACTGCAAGGTTCTATGTGATGAAATCCTCGGACGGCGTAATTTCATTGCGGATGTGGCATGGGAGAAATCGGACAGCCCGCGCATGGACGCAAAGTTGTTTTCTACTCGGTACGATCATACACTTGTGTACGCCAAGAATATAACGGCTTTGAAAATCAACAAAGTCAAGGTCGATGAGATACCAGAGCATTATGACAAGGTGGATAAGGACGGGCGAAGATATTATCTAAAACCACTTCGCGCAATGGGACAAAACGATGGGCGCGAGGATCGGCCTAATTTGTACTATGCGATGATTGCCCCCGATGGAACGGAGATCTATCCGATCCGTGCTGACGGTTCTGATGGAAACTGGCGATGGTCAAAAGAAAAGGTAACGAATAATCCCACTTACATTGAATGGGTGAAAGGTCGCAAGGGTTGGTCCCCATACTACAAGATCTATGCAGATGCGAATGCGACTCGTCCGCCCGAAACGTTATGGTCTTTTTCTTTCGCTGGGAGCAACCGCAACTCCAAATCGGAACAAGCCGCATTGTTCGGTACGGAGGATGCCTTTACGACGCCGAAGCCGGAACGACTTGTACAGCGCATTCTTGAGATTGCGACAGACGAGGGCGACTTGGTGATGGATTCGTTTCTCGGCAGCGGCACGACGGCGGCGGTTGCGCACAAGATGGGGCGTCGCTGGATCGGCATCGAGATGGGCGATCACGCGAAGACGCACTGCGCGGTGCGGATGAAGAAGGTCGTCGACGGCGAGCAGGGCGGAATCTCCAAGGCGGTGAAATGGAGCGGCGGCGGCGGTTTCCGCTTCTACGAGCTTGGCGAGCCGCTCTTGGACGAGCGCGGGCAGATTGCGGAGTCGATCCCCTACGAAGTCCTGGCGGCGCATGTCTGGTGGCAGGACACCGGCACGGCGTGGGGGGCGAGCAAGGGAGCGAAAGGAACCGTCCTCGGCATCCACGACGGCGTCGCGTATGCGCTTTTGTACAACGGCATCCTGCACGACAGAAGCGTGAACGGCGGGAATGTGCTGACGCGCCAGACGCTTGGCGTCATCAAGGAAGACCTCGGGCAGGCTGAGTACCGCAAGCTCGTCGTGTACGGGGAATGGAACAAGCTTGGCGAGGAGCGGCTCAAGGACGAGAAGATCGAGTTCCGGCAGACGCCCTACGACGTGGTGACGAGGAGGTAATCAGATGCAGCTCAAGAAGTACCAGAACGAAACCCTCACCATCATCAAGGAATTCTTCGACGCCCTCGACACGAAGTCGCCCACGGAGGCCTACGAGTCCGTCACATCGTCGGTGGACATGATTGCGCGGCTGGGGAACCTCCGCAAGTACGAGGCGGCGGCGAACGACACGCCGACCGTGGCGATCAAGGTGCCGACGGGCGGCGGCAAGACGATCATCGCCGCGCATGCCGTCAAGGTGATGGCCGAATGCCAGGGCAGGGAGTGCCCGTTCATCGTCTGGTTCGCGCCGTCCGAGACGATCCGGCGGCAGACCGCCGACGCGCTCAAGAAGGCGCGGCATCCGTACCGGCAGGCGCTGAACGAGGCGTTCAAGGGGAACGTGCAGGTGTTCGACCTCGACGAGGTGTTCATGATAACGCCGTCGGACATCGAGCGCAACGCCTGCATCGTGGTGGCGACGGAACAGGCGTTCGTCAAGAAGGATAAGGAGAAGTACAACGTCTATAAACACAACGAGAGCTACGAGCCGCACTTCGCCGCCATCCGGCTTGCCGAGGGGATGGACGCGCAGGAGGACAATCCGAGCCAGCCGAAGTTCTCGTTCGTAAACCTCGTCCACAGCCGCCGCCCGATAGTCATCGTAGATGAGGCGCACAAGATGGTGAGCGAGCTCTCGAAGGAGACGCTGACGCGGCTTGCGCCCAGCGCGGTGCTGGGTCTTACGGCGACGCCCGAGAAAGGCAACAACACGCTCTACAGCGTCCCAGCGAAGGATCTCTTCGACGAGGAGATGATAAAGCTCCCGGTCGAGCTTACCGAGTTCCGCGAGGATTGGCGTCAGGCCGTGTTCGCGGCGATAGAGAAGCGGCAGGAACTGGAACGCCTCGCGGACAGGGAGTTCGCCGACGGGAGCGGTGGGTATCTGAGGCCGCTTGTTCTCTTCCAGGCGCAGGCGAACACGAAGACGGCGGAGGTTCCGGTCGATGTGCTGAAGGCTTTTCTGACGGACACGGCGAAGCTGCCCGCAAGCGAGATCGCCGTGGTCACTGGCGAGCAGAAGGAGCTGGACGGAATCGACGTCACAGACCCCAAGTCGCTAATCAAGTACATCATCACGGTTCAGGCGCTTAAGGAGGGATGGGACTGTCCCTCGGCGTACATCCTCTGTTCCGTCGCCAACATTGCGAGCGGGACGGACACGATACAGCTCCTGGGGCGCGTGATGCGGCAGCCGGAGGCCAGGCGGCGCAAGACGCCGCAGCTCAATCGGGCGTATGCGTTCGTGATGAGCAGGACGTTCGGGCAGGCCGCAAGCGAACTTGCGGAGGGTCTGCGGAAGAAAGGCTTTGACGAGACCGAGGCGGCTGCGGCGATTGTCATGCAGCCGGACTTGGGGCTGAAGGACGAGGACGATGAGGATGGCCTCTTCAACCAGCCAGGAACGCTCGTCCTCGACAGCGAGACATACGAGGCTGTGGCGTCCGAGCTGCCAGACGAGGTGAAGGTTGCGGCGAACGCGGACGGATCTGGCACCATCGAGGTGACGGCGGAGATTTCCGACGATGCCATGAAGCGCGTCGTGTCCGCCCTCGAAAGCAGGGGGTACTCGACGGAGGCGGCGAAGTTCATCCGCAAGGTTGAGCGGAAGCGGCGCGAGGCGGCGGTGGAAATTCCGGCGAAGAGCCACAGGATGGTGTTCCCGCGCCTCTGCGCGGAAGTACAGGGGGAGCTGTGCCTCAACGCAGCGGACGCCACGGAGCTTGTCGGGCTTGGCGTGGAGACTGAGCTGCCGCCGAAGCTGCCGGACGGTGCGGTTGCGCTTGCCGAGGGAGGCGACTCGTTCGAGCTGATGCTGGACGGCAACAAGATCAAGCAGCAGTTCGTGCAGACGGAGATGGAGGGCTTTTTGCGTGACCTCAAGACAGACTACTCCGCCGGGGACGTGGTGAACGAGCTGAACGCGCTTGTGGTCTATCACGGCATTTCGCCAAGGGCGAAGTTCGGGTGGATAACAGGAATCGTCAATGACCTCGTAGCCGTCAAGGGGATAAAGCCAGTCCAGCTCTACTGCTACCGGTACAAGCTCAAGACCCGGCTTGAGGGGCTTCTTTCCGAGGCGGCGGATCGAATACGCGAAAAGGCGTATCAGACGGTGTTCGCCTTCGGACAGGAAACATATCCCCTGCAACTCGATCTCGACGGGGGCTTTGCGTTCGACGAGGCGATGTACGCCGATGCGCCGCTGATGAAGGTCTATCGCGGCGGGACGAGGTTCGCAAAGCACTATCTCGGACCGAACTGCGTGCCCGCGTTCGATGGCGAGAAGAAGGACGGCGAGGGCGAGGAGTTCGACTGCGCGGTCCAGATTGACGCGCATCCGGCGGTTCGGTTCTGGCTCCGCAACCTTGCCAAGCACCATCGGTCGTTCTCCCTGCCGCTCTCGCACGACAGCTTCTATCCCGATTTCGTCGGCGAACTGACCGACGGGCGGCTGTTCGCCGTCGAGTACAAGGGCGAGCATCTGCGGAACGCGAAGGACACGCTGGAGAAGGACGCCATCGGTCGCCTCTGGGCGGCGAAGTCCAGCGGTAAGTGCCTCTACGCAACCGTGTTCAAGAGCGACGGTGGGCTGGATGTTAAAGGCCAGCTGGACAAAATATTCCTAAAGTGACGGAGTAAAAGAGGGAAAGGATAAAAAGGCATGAACGAGGATTTTGACAACATGGCGCGGATTGAACGCGAGATAGAGAAGCGGATGGAAACCGCCTGTGAGAAGAACGGGTGGTATGTGGCTGTGGCGATGATGCCTCCGGAGAGGACGACGCTGCACATCGAGAAGTTCGGCGAGGAGCCTGTCGCAGGCGAGGACGCACAGGCGGCGCTCGATAGCGCGGTCGCCTTCGCCAAGACGGAGTTCGGAACCTCGGCGTCGGTCGAGCGGTTCGACGAGAAGATACCCAACACCCGCGCACCATACCATGTGACGTTCCTCGTCAAGGTCGACGCCTCGAAGCGCGTAGCGGAGCTGGCGGCATAAAGCCAGATATGAAATGGGCAGGACGTACACTGATTTTTCGCAGCTGACCAAGGGGATGTTCAGGAAGAGCGACCCCGTGGTGGAGGTTAAGCCGCTGCCGCCAAAGAAGGCGGCGGGGGACGATGCTCTTGCCTATTTCGGACTGAACGTGCCAGAAGCCCCTGCGTGCGCTCCGAGCGTCGGGGTTGACAATGGGCGCATCCAGTCGCTCGAAGCGAACGTGGCGGCTTTACGCGCCGAATCTGCGGCTTTGGGCGCGGCAAAAGCGCAAGCGGAGCGCAAATCTGCCGATCTTGAGCAGCAGTTGGCCGCAGAGCGGCAGATGCGGGCTTCGGCGGAGACAGAGCGTGACCGGCTGCGCGGCGAGGTTCTGCGGCTTAAGAACGAGCTGGAGGAGGCGCTGACTGCGCCGGGTACGCAGCCTGTCGTATCCGAGCCTGTCCGCGAGACTCAGGTTGCTGGCTTGTTGAAGCCCCCGGCGACGGCGGAGGTGTTCCCCGGCGAGGTGCGGGAACACATACTTGCCGTGCTGACTGAGGGACTGGAGGCGGCGCAGAGTTCAGAGCGGGAGCGGCGGGCGGTAGTGCTGGAAGATGTGCTTTCGGCGAACAAGCCGGGTTCCGAACTCGAACGCCGCCGCAGGGAGCTGAAGCAGATAATCAAGGACACAGGCTCGTTCGTCGACGCCCGCACAATCGCCGCGCTGGAGAAGTTGGGTTTCAAGTGCGTCTCGGGCAACAAGCATTGGAAGCTCAACTACGCCAACGTTCGCATCCCGATCTCGAAAACCCCGTCCGACCGCCGTGGCGCACAGAACACGGCAACGGACATAGCAAACAGGTGCTTCTGATGACACTCCAAAATCTAAGAGGAATGAAAACCTTGTTGACGATTCTCGTCGCGGTGGCGGGAATGCAGGTGTCCGCCTGGACGGTTCTTGTGCAGGAGATGCCCGTGTCGCCATTCGCCGACACCGAGGTCTCGACGAACGTGCCCATCAACAGGGCGGACATCAGCTATGCAGACTTGAAGTTCTGCTTTGCCGGGACGCCGACAAACGATCTTGAGCTGGCTTTCGGAACCGACGTGAACACGAATGGCGTCCTTGAGGCTGAGGAAGTGGAATCCAGATTCGGCTGGCGCGGCGGAAGGTACTTCATGGAGAATGTCAGGACGTGGGAGCGGTTCGACGGAGAGACCGTAGGCTCGTCCCAGAGTCTCTCTGTCGAAATTCACTTCGAGGTAAGGTACAATTCCCAGCAGGTGCGCAGGATGAATGTGTCAGGTGTGAATGCGGCGGACTTTGGCGCACTTGTCTCGAACGTCCCGCCGGCGTGGGTGTGGCGTCGGGAGTGGAATCTGATGCGGGCAACCCGCCGTGGCATGGAGCCTCCGTCGGATTGGATTGAGTACAGTGCATCGCATCGCGGATTTGCCATAAGGTTGAGGTGACGCCATGCTGACTAAGATTTGGACAGGCTTTTGGTTGGTTCTTCTCGCCGCTTCGCTGGTCGCGCTGGTAGTTGCCGTTGCGAATGAGAAGAACTTTCATCCGCTGAGGGACTGCTTGGCGAGGTTCAGGCGCTTGCCGCTCGGCAAGCAGCTGGCGGTGCTCGTTTTCGTCTGCACCATGTGGGCTTACGCGAGTATCAAGCCTGGCGACGGCGGTGGCAATGGTGGCGGAGGAGGCGACGGAGGCACGAACAACGTGCCACAGATGGTGCCGGGGCTGGGAGTCGGCAACCTCCAGCCGATGAACTTGTCCGGCGGTAAAACACAGGGCTTGCAGGGACAGGCGCAATTCAACCCCGACCTGCATCCTGCCAACCAGTCCCTGGGTGGCGGGGCGACTCTCAACCTCACCGGCTTCGAGCCAATAACCTCGACGAACACGACTCATACCATTGAGGCGGCGGACTTCGAGCGCGGATTCGTGATGACCCGCATCGGAACGGACGAGGAGTTCGACTTCACGCCGCCGCCCAACGCGACCATCGTCAACGACTGGAGGGCGTTCGGAGCTGCAACCGACTGGATTTACGCCGCATTCACGAACTGGACGTTCAAGGTTGCCACGAACGATGTCTCGCGTCTGCGCATCTACTCCTTTGGCAAGATTGAGCCGATGATTCGTGAGGTAAACGGGGCTATCGCCACGAACAACTGGTTCGCTCCTTTCATCGCCTCGCTCGGCATCGTCCCGCAGGCGAACTGGAACCTTCTCGACGAGTCCGACAGGCCGAGCCAGGTGTGGTATGTGATAACGCCGGAAGGCTCCTTGCTCATCACATGGCAGAACGCGCTCCTCGACCGCGACACCGGCAAGCCGATCTCGTTCCAGATAGAGTTCAAGACCGACGGACAGTTCATCTACCGCTACGACCTTTCGCGGCTCGATGTTGACTCCATCTCCAACATTCTCGCCGGTGCGTCCTTCGCTGGGAACATATGGGCGACCAACTCCCTGCCGACGAACGTCACCTCAATGGCGTTCTATCCGCTCACGGAAGCAGACGCATACGACCAGGACCCCGACAACGACGGGCTGCTCACCATCGACGAGCTTTTCTTCTACAACACCGACCCGCACAACGCGGACACCGACTATGACGGCCTGAACGACGGAGAGGAGCTGTTCGTATACAACACCGACCCGTGTGACCCTTACTCAACCGGCGCGGATTACAGCGACGGATTTGCCATTAGGATTGGCGATCTTAATCCGTTCTCCTTCCCGGAAGGTTCGACAAACACCGTCCTTGAACACATTTTTTACACTGGCACGACGAACGGCGTGTTCGCCTATCCGCAGTCATCTGAAAGCATGGCCGTTCTCCAGGTGTCAGTTTCCGGCTCTGGGACTGGAGACCTCATCGTAGGCAATCAAGTGGTGCCGCTTGTTGCGCCGCCCCAGCTCCGGTCAGCACCGCCCAACCCCATGCCGCCGCTTCTCGTCCAGCTTGTGAGGGGAGAGACATATCCCATCTACTTCCGAGGCGACGAACTGCTGGAAGTCTCGCTATACTCTGCGGACTTCGCCTTTGGCGTCTTGCCGACACATAACACGTTCGGCCACATCAACTTCCCTAACACGGTGGCAACGACGCCCTGCATCCACGACTTCAATGCCCGGCGCAAAGGCGTCTATCTGCCGATGAGCCGCGATGCGAACCTTCTGACCTGCACATGGCAGGGCAACAGTAATGTTCAGGTTGAGAACAATCCGCCGAGATCAGCGACGATTACGGGGAACTTCTCGGCGAGAAGCACCAGCGGAATCACCTACTCGCTCTCGCATCCGCAGTACCTTTTCGGGCAGACGTCATACGACCAGACAGTCCGCTTCTGTCCGCAACCGCCCGAACCTGACCCAGAAGACCCCGACCCGCCGTGGTATTCCAACGGCGATGGAGACGACTCCGACGACAACGACGACGACCATGACGAACATTGGTGCTGCTATTGGGGTGTGTGCGACGGATGGTGTGGTTGCGGTTGTGATTGTGGCAACAATACCGGCGAACCTCTACCGGGCGAGGAGGATTTGGACGACGAATGCCCCACTCATTCAATGCCCTACGAGGATTGCGCATACCTCCATGACGACGACTACACGAACGCCGTGCAGAACGTCCAGCATCTTGGCGGCGTGCTTTACATCCGCGAGCCGCCGTTCTACGAGCAGATACACCTCGACGTGCCGACGGAGCATCGGAACTGCTGCCCGTGCCCCGACCACTGGACGAACTACGTAGGCGTGGCGTACAAGTCCTACCGGCTGCGGCTGATCGACTCCAATGGCATGAACTTCAGCAAGACGGAGACGTCGTGCGACGTTAACCTCGCGGGCGTCTATCCGAGTTCCGCCGTCGGCGACGCGACGCTTGCTTTCTCCCGCAACGGTGAAATCTACCAGCAGTACAACAAGACCGTCCTCGGCGTAGCCATCAAGGGCGACAACGGAGTCAATCTCGCCGCCTACAATGCCCTCAACAGCACCTTCGGCTATCCCATAACCGTCTGCACGAATCTGTGGGATGCCCCGTTGATGCGGCTTGTCACCAATGTAAAGCTCCCGGATGGCAAGGTCCATCTTGAGCTTGCCAATGCGACCGGGCAATTCACGTTCTGGTACTACGACAACAGGACTTGGGAATACCGCAAGCTTCTCGATACGGATACGGCGACCGTCAAAGACCTTCCGATGTCTTATTGGAAAGCATTGATGCGGCGTGCTACATACGGAGACTCGTCCGAGTTGCCGCTACTCGTCACGTCTTCAACGCCAGGACACGTCAGCCTCGTATTCCGCTACTGGAACGTGATTGAAGGAAAGTTCGTGCAGGATCAGACCGTCCAACGCATCACGTCCCTGCGCCCGCCGATGCGCCTTGACATCAGCCGTGACGGAGCAATCGATGACGGCGACTCCGCCGCCTGGTTCGACAACCAGAAATTCTACTACTGGATAAACCAGGACACAATTCGGGGCGACAGAATAGGACATATAAACAATTCCGTTGCCAATTCCGGTGACTTGCTCGTTAACGGGACATTTGACCTCGTGAATTTCTTCCCTGTTGCGCTGGACTTGTCGAAGTTCACTGATGCATGGCAGAACCGCGTCACATATACCCTGTACCCCGAGTGGGGCAACACAAACTCCTTCAACTTCTGCTTTGCAGATGTTCCGTGGAATCTGGCAGGTTCTATACAGACGACAAATGTCACAACGCTTGCCGGGCAGCCGCTTTCTTCTGCTTCTTTGACTAGTCTGCCCAAGACTGGCTACCAACTCCACTATTATGACACGTTGACACAGTTCTCCGAGAACTCAGGATTGTTTATATGCGAGGCGAAATCCCGCTACGCCGCGTTGCGCATTGACATCACGGTCGGCGACACGCTGCTCTATTCCTACTCCGTCCCGATGACAATTCTCCCTGTTAAGGAAATGTATTCTTGGTATAATTTCCGCAGCCTTTCAGGAGATACAGCTGGTCGAGAGACCACCCTCCGCTCCCACCCGGAGGCGTATACCAAGTCTCTGATATTTCTGCATGGGGCAAATGTCTCGTCTGGTGCGGCTGAAGAATGGGGCGACATCCTGTTCAAGAGACTCTGGGTTTCTGGCTCGCGGGCAAGATTCTACAATGTCGATTGGCGCAGCGATATTGGCAGCGACGCCAATTACCACCAGAATGCGTCGAATGCCTTTGTGGTGGCAAGTCAGATAGTCTCAACAATAACGAACGGCATCCCTGGCGAGAAGGTCGTTATGGCGCACTCCCTGGGTAACATGGTGGTCTCGTCCATGATTCACGACTATGGATTACAAGTGTCTAAGTATCTCATGTGCAATTCGGCGGTGCCAGCAGAGGCGTATGACCGGAGTATGAGTCTTCGTACGTCAAAGCTCGTTCACCCAGATTGGGAAGAGTATCCGACGAATTCGTGGACGGCGAGTTGGCATACGCTGTTCAAGGACGATCTGAACGACGACCGGAAATATCTCGGGTGGCCGGGACGATTTACCAATGTCCTGAACAAGGCAGTCAATTTCTATTCAACAAGCGATCAAGGTGGCGACGAGGTTCTTGAACTCGCTATAGATAATGATGTTGGAATCCTTACCGGGGTAATGAGCTCGTTGGCTCATCATAGCTGGCATAAGCAAGAATTGTTCAAGGGGCGGGGGCTTGGTGTAGGCGCGGGTGCGACAGATTGGTCTGGCTGGAACATAGAGGAAAACTGGCTTGGTGTCAACAAGATATCCGTGTCGGAGGCTCAGCAGATGCAGCCAGAAGACTTCAAGACGAATACCGTTTTTTACTGCTATCCGTCAAGCATGAATTCCACAAACATTACTCTCCTTGTCAGAGGTGCGCATCTTGCGCTTGGCATTCCGGCGTTGACGCCGGCTGCTGGAGCCTCTGGAATGACGATGGCTCTTGGCGCGTCTCGAAATTGCAACCTTGATAATGCCGATGAAGACAGCGGCGGACTTTCTCGACCTAATGGGTGGCCCTCGAAATCCAGTTATCCCAATCGATGGCTGCATTCTGACATGAAGGACGTCTCGTATTACTACAACTTCAGGCTCTATCAAGCAATTATCACGAAAGGTGGTCTGCAATGAACAAACTCGTAATTTGCCTTGCGGTGGCAACAGCGTCCATGCTGGCAATGGCGCGTAAGAAAGCCCCAGGTTATCTGGATGCGCGTCGGAACGGCGCTGAGGCGCAAATTAAGATATGCGTTGTTGATGATGAAGGTGGGGTGGTATCAAATGCCAGCATTCGTGCTTTTATGGGCATGAACTTTCGCCCGAAAGGATATTGGATCAAGGGTGTTACCGATGAGAATGGAGCTTTCTTCCTGCATGGCAAAACATGCGGCGACGAGATAGAAATCCATGCGTCGAGGGAAGGCTTCTACAATTCAAGGCGGAAAATTTGCTTTGCAGAGATGGGGGCGGAGCATGAAGTGAAAGATGGAAAGTGGCTTCCTTATGGCGCTGCGGAGGTGATTCGTTTGCGGTCAATCCAGAAGCCTGTCCCATTGCAAAAGCTCGGATTCGGCATGGGGAAGGATGTCCCAGGTACCAACAAGTGGGTTGGTGTTGACATGGCCTTAGGAGATTTCGTAAAACCCTATGGGAAGGGAGATGTGTCAGACTTTGAGGTCATGGTGGAATGGGACGGCCGACCTCCAGCTGATAGCAACTATTGCGCAGCAAACATTCGCTTTATGGGTCAATTGTCGGGTGGATACTATGCCACTAAGGTTATAGAAAGCGAATATCCGTATGTTTATCAAGCTGACAACGGCAATGCTTATAATACTCGTGAATTCAAGGTTGTCGGAAGAGACATGATTCGGCAGGACAAGCAGGTTCCCTTTGGAAAGGACGCTATACTTGTCACACGAACTCGTTGTGTTCTTGACGAAAATGGAAGTTTAAAATCTGCAAATTATGGTTTCATAAGATTTCTAAGTGTAGATGCGGGATGGGATGGAAAACCAACAATGCAGCTTGCCTGCATTTTTAATCCTACCCCTAACGATACCAACCTTGAGGCAAAATGACCAGTACGCCGTACATGAGCCGCGTTGTGACAACATATTGCACCAGCTGCTGGATTCCAGCCGTGGTGCATGCCGTGTCATTCATTGGGGGCTACCTTGCTGTTATCTATTTGTACAAGACATGCAAGGGCATATCGGGAGAAATATTGTGGTCGATAGCTAGAGTGCTGATTCCTTGGATCGTTGTGTCATGGTTAATAATGCCGCTATCCGTAATTATAAACTTGTACAATAAGCGCTGGCTGAAGGCGTGTATAGCGATCCTTCTTTGTGGATTGGCTACAATACCTTTAGCCTTGCTTGTGATAATGAGTCGACTTATGGCAAGTTGGCACTAACATAATGAAAGGACAAGACCGATGAACATTCTGATTCTACAGGGCTCGCCTCGTGCGAACGGAAACACGGCATGGATGGCCGAGGAGTATCGCAAGGCGGCAGAGGCGGTCGGGGGTTGAGGAGAAGTCGCTATGAATCATGAACGCTTAAAACCAACTCGCCTTTGCATACTTTTTCGGGGAGAAAATGACATGGTTCAGCGGTCTGCGCGAAACCAACGCCCCGTCACACTCAAAACATGCTATAATACAAGGGTTTTTGAGGGATCGGCATCTCCGCTTGTCTTGAGTGAGACGGGAGTCTGAATCCTTCAACTACCACCACAATTACAGCTGTTATTCCAATCGCCCGTGTCAGCGGTTAGCTGGCGGTTGACTCAGGGCTGATTGTTCAATATTGCATCCGCATCGCGGCGGCAGTAGAGAATGCGGACTATTGAGACCATGCCGTCCTTGGGCAGGTAATAGACGCAGAAGTTGCCGACATTCATCACCCGAACGCCGCGAGAAGCGATGGGTTCGCGTGGATAGGGACGAAACCGCTCTGGCATTTCGTCAAGCGTCTGGATTCCCGCGAGGATGTTTCGCACGATTCGCCGCGCATCGTCTGGTGCGCGTAATTCGCCCGCGATGTAGGCGAGGATGTCGCGGAGATCATCTCGCGCGGCCTCGGTGATGTCGATATCCCAGATCACAGTCCGAACTCCGCCTTAAGTTCATCGGCAACGTCATGAAAGGGACGTGTCCGACCGGCTGTGACATCATCCAGTCCGCGTTGGATTTCGGCATCCAATTCCGCATCCGTCAATGCCGCGCAATTAATCAATGGAGAAGGGGCGAGCTTCACCTCGAACGGCAGACCGCGATGAATGACGATCTGCCGATAGAAGATGTTGATGGCATTGGAAACGGGAATGCCGAGATTGCCAAGGATGCCTTCGGCCTCGGTTTTCAAATTCGGCTCAAGCTGGATGAAGATGCTTCTTTTCGGCTCGCTCTTACAGGCCTTCGGCTATATCCCCGTCCACGAGTCGTCGTCCCTCTTATTGATGCTCGCGGGCGAGTTTCTCAATGGAGGCGGCAGGACGATCGTCTACCTTTCGATTCTGAAACTCTTTGACGTTTCCTTTGAGCGGCGCTATTTCGCCGCGCTGATCGGCATATTCTATCTCTTCAGCTACGGCGGAACGCTAAGTGCGAGCGCCGTGTTTCCGTCCCTCGAGACGCTCTGCGGCTCCTGGCAGCTCGCGGCACGTGCGATCAATGTCGGGACACTCACTCTTGCCGCGCTGATCGCGCTCGTCGTTTGCTTCGGGAAGCGTGAGGAAACGAGCTCGACGATCCGCGAGGCGTTTCCTTGGCGCGGCATGGCGAAGAGCTTCGCCGAGCCGATGGCGCGTCGTGCGATTCTCGTGACCGGACTCAATATCGCCGTTTATTGGAGTTTTCTTTGCGTGAGCGCCGCGCCGTATGCACGTTCGGTCGGCTCGGTTTCGCTCGTTTCCGAAATGAATTGGGTCGTCATGTTCGGCATGGTCTTTATGGGGAGCGTCAGCTATTGGCTCGGCAACAGACGTCGTCCGTTCTTTATTTGGGGCGCATTCGCCTTGGCGCTCGGTTTCGCGCTTCTCGCGTTCGCGCCGTCCGGATTCGGCGTTTCGCATGCGGCGTATCTCCTCATCGGCGCGGGATATGGAGTAACGAGCGTCCTTCTCGCCGGCACGAAGGAGTGCGTCGCGCCGGTCTACATGGCGAGTGCGATCGGATTCACGAATTTTTTCGCGAATATCGTCCAAATCGGCGGCAATCAGCTGAGCGGACGATTGATGGTGGACGGTCCCGAAGGATATCCTTGGATCTTCACGATGTATTTCATCCTCGCGCTCATATCATTCGTCTTGGCACTAAAGGTAAAAAAGCGTTGTTTTGGGGGCGCGCGTGTTCATTAGATCCTGCCGGGGACTGTCCCCCGTGAGACTAAGTGCAAAAAGGCTTATGATCCGTTTGCAGGAACAGGTTGTTTGTTCGATCCTGTTCAACAGGCAGTGCCAGAAAGTGAGAAGTGTATCGATCGAGGCGCAGAAGAATGTTGTTGCTATCATCCCGGAAATTCCTTTCGGTCAATGGAAAGATCCTGAAAGCCGACTGCGGCTTCGGACTCGTCGACTCGAAAAGCTCAGATGCACCTTTGCTCAGATGCTCAGATGCCGAGGTCGGTCAAAACCGCGCAGCGGTGTTGACTGACCGAGTACTCGTTGAGTTTGCGCGGAGGAGTTGAGATATGATACAATACGAAACGAAAGATAACAAGAGAAACTCGTGCGAGTTTTTGGGCGATAAGTTTCGTTTCGTTGAGAGGTAAGGAGTTCTAATTGGCCTACATCTCGGTTAAAGAGGCTGCCGAAAAATGGGGGTTGAGCGCTCGGAGTGTGCAAATACACTGCGAGAAGGGTCATATTCCCGGCGTCAATCTTCTGGGAAAGGCCTGGCAAATTCCAGCAGAAGCCGTGAAGCCGAAACGCCAGCCGCGGCAAAAGCAGCTTCCTTCAAATGTTCTCGCGATTCTTAAGGCGGAAAAGCGCGATTGACGGATACCTGCCTCACCGGACAAGACGTGTTCATCCTCGCGCTTCGCCAATTCGGACATACAAAACTCGCCGAAAAGCTGCAGGGGTGAAGAGGCCGAATGAGAAAATTCCTGTAGGTGTTCGAGAAGATCAATGCGCACCGCGACCGTTTCTTCGGGTGAGGATGGTCAAGCTCTGAATTCGTCCTCGTCGTAGAAGATGAGGCTGCGGTCTACGAGCGAGAGTTGTCCGTTTGTACATCTGATGTGATGGGCGCAGCAGTTCGGCTGGTGGTCTGCCGTCCAGAACGCGGAGAGGGGTCGGCGGTCGAAGATGCGCGTGAGCGTCCGGAGAATCCCGCCGTGCGCGACGACGAGGACCGTCTCGGCCTCGCCCTCGAGCGGGATGATGACCTCCTTGAGAAAGCTGCGGAGCCGGGCTTCGACCTCCGCGAACGACTCGCCGCCTTTGCGGGGCGCGTAGCTCGGCGGATCCTTGAACGCCGCACGGATGTTGTCGTCGGCGAACGCGCGGATGGATGTCCCTTCGTAAGGCCCGAAGTTGATCTCGTGCAATCGGTCGTCGACGACGGGCTCGACACTATGCGGCGCGGCGAGAATCGCGGCGGTATGGCGGGCACGGCGATAGGGGCTCACGAACGCGCGGTCGAACCTGAGTCCGGCGGCGACGAGCCCGTCTCGCGTCAGCTCGGCCTGGCGGATGCCACGCGCGTTGATGTCGATCTCGACGATGCCGCCTTGGATGCGCATTACGCGGTTCCAGTCCGTCTCGCCGTGCCTGATGAAGAGAATGTCCATGGGCGCATATTATACCACCTAGCGAATGGGTGATGGTTTGCGGCCGTCAGACAATTAGGTTGGTGACAGTGGATTTTGGTATAATTCAACTTGTTGTTTCTGCGGCAAGATCCGTTGATAGAGTGAAAGTGACGATCATCAGCTTCTCGTACAAGCGCGGCCTCCCGAAGGATCTCGGCGAGGACGGCGGTGGTACGGCAAGGGAGAATTGGAAGACATGAATGTCGAACTCGACGAGAATGGTAGCCCGCGCGATCGCGATGTGCTGATCGGGCGCGAGTTCGTCCACTTCAAGGGCAAACGCTATCAGTTGCTCGATTTCGCGAAGAACAGTGAGACGGAGGAACTGATGGTCGTGTACCGCACTCTCTACGGCGCGATGGAGCATTGGGTGCGCCCGGCAAAGATGTTCTTTGAGACGATCGAACGCGACGGCTATGTTGGGCCGAGATTTAAACTGGTGGAGGAGTCCCATGAATAACTTTGACGAACAAGTCCTGCAGCACGTGCGGGCGTTGAGTCGCGAACGCCGGGCGATGAAGAAGGGAAAGTGATGGACTCTGTCGAGTTGAAGTTTCCGGTTGTGGCACACCATCGTCTGATCATCGTCGCGGCGGAGCGGGACGATGCGGCGATCAAGGCCTGCTTTGAGGGCTTTGACCTGGTCGAACCCGTTGCCGAGCAGCGGGCATCGGCGGGGGGTAAATACATTTCCTACGGCGTGTCCGTCCGGCTTCCCGACCGGGCGACGATGGAACGTCTCGACAAGGCGATTGCCGCCGTGCCCGGCCTTAAGATGTGTCTTTGATGAGTGGGGGAAATGATATGATACAGGGACATGAAGTCTTAAGGATGATGGAAGGAAACAGCTACGCCACAGCAGCGGAGCTGATCTCGGCCATCGACGCGAAGTTTGGCGCGGATGCGCGGTTTCATACTTGCGCGGCTTCGGACATGGACGCGGCGGCGCTCGTCGCCTTCTTGGAGTCGAAGGGCAAGTTCAAGCCGGCAGAGGGTGGCTTCACGATGGATCGCGGCAAGGTCTGCAAGGACTATTGATTTGTCTTTGTGAACAATGACCAAGAACGAGGCCTTCGCACGTCTTGCCAGGAGCAAGTTCCGCAGCCGCTTCAAACTGGCGGGGGATGATCTCGCCTACATCGAGAGTGTCGGCTTGGAGACGGTCCGCCGTCATCTGCCGCCCGAAGCAATAAATGCATATTTCCATATTGCACTTGGGTTCTGGGGAAGTGTATAATATTCGTCATGAGAACGACATTGGACATACCGGATGCTCTGTATCGTAAAATCAAGACACGTACGGCTCAGGAGGGCGCGACGGTACGAAGCGTCACGCTATTACTGTATACGCAATGGCTCAACGGGGACACGCCTGCACCGCCTCCGGTGCGCAAGACCAAGCGGAAACTTCCGGCGTGGTTTGGCAGCGTCAAGGTCGATGCCGATCTGCCTCATGACATGGCGTCGGTCCGCAAGAGCATTGCGGCGCATTACGGGGAGTAAGCCATGACGCTAGGGATGGATACGTCGTATCTGCTCCGCTTGCTGACCGGACAGCCGCGAGAGTTGGCGGAGAAGGCGTTGATGCGGTATCAGGAGGCAATCGATCAGGGTGACACGTTCTTTGTCGGTGACCTCGTTGTGTCCGAGACTTATTATGCGCTTCAACATCACTACGGCAAGACGAAGGACGAGGCGATAGGAGCCTTGCTACGTCTGTCGGATGACGATGCGATTGCCTTTAGCGAAGGCGTGGAATCTGCTCTGGCCTTGCCCGATCTGGCAAAGGCGAATCCGGGATTCATGGATCGTGTTCTCGTGGCTGATTATCGTGGGCGCGGACAAATCACGGTTTCGTGCGAGAAATCATTTCGCCGCTTGCCGGATACGGAAGTCGTGATGTGATGTGTGTCTAGTCGATGAGAAGTGAGAGCCATGAACGAGACCCTGATCGAACGCAACCGTGCGGCTTCCTTGCGTCGATCCCGCCCGCCCGACAGCTTTTGCGAAGGCCGTCCGTTTTGCCGTTGAAGGCGTTAAGTGACCAAAGCTGATGCGTATTGCCCGTCTCATATTCGGTTGTCTCGTCTACATGCTCGGGGCTATGAGCCGCGTGGCTGTCCCGGGGATGGTGTTCGAGCGGATTGTCGAGGACTACGGCCTCACGAGCGCTCAAGTCGCGCTGCTGCCGAGTGCCGGTGTCTTCGGTTGCATGCTGTTCATCGGATTAAGTGGCGTCTTTGTTGATCGGTTCGGTTGGGGACGCATGTTGCTTGTCGGATCCGTTCTGCAAGCGCTCGCGTATGTCCCGGTTCACGAGTCGTCGAATCTCCTCCTCATGTTGATTGGCGAATTTTTCAACGGGGGCGGGCGCACAATCGTCTATCTGGCGATCCTGAAGCTTTTCGACGTCTCGTTCGACCGCCGCTACTTCGCCGCGATGATCGGTGTTTTCTATGTGTTCAGTTATGGCGGAACGCTGGGGGCGAGTGCGGTCTTTCCGTGGTTGGTCGAGGCCTGTGGTACTTGGCAGCTCGCAGCACGGGTCGTCAACTTCGGAACACTTGCCTGCGCGGCGGCACTTGCGATTTTGGCGGTGACGATGCGCGGGGACACGGTACGCCTTGTTGCTTCTCCGGTGCGCTCGGTTTTCCCCTGGAGGGATATGCTTGCCAGTTTCCGGGTGCGGAAGGCACGACTCGCGATGATCGTCGCGGGACTCAACATCGCCGTCTATTGGAGCTTCCTTTGTGTCAGCGCGGCACCTTTCGCTCGGCTTCACGGGATGCCCGCGCTCGTCTCCGAGATGAATTGGGTCGTCATGTTCGGCATGGTCTTCATGGGCAGTGTCTCCCTCCTCTTGAAGAATGCGCGGCGCCCGTTCTTCCTGTGGGGCGCGGGGGCGATCGTGGCGGCGTTTACGATGCTTCTGTGCGCGTCGATGTTCGGGGCGAAAGGCATCGCGCCCTATCGCACGGCTTATCTTCTGCTGGGTGCGGGATATGGCGTAACGAGCGTTCTCCTGACCGGTACGAAGGAGTGCGTTCCGACCGTCTACATGGCGAGCGCAATCGGCTTCACGAATCTCTTTGCAAATGTCGTTCAGATAGGCGGCAATCAGGTGAGCGGGGCTTTGATGGCGTTGGGGGAGACTGGTTATCCGTTTGTCTTTGTCCTATATCTCGTCCTCGCAGTCGTTTCGCTCATTGCCGCCGTCCGTTTCGCTCGATCCTGAGAATGTGCATATTGACGGCTATGGTATAATGACTGCTCAAACAAACACTACAAAGGAGACCGACCATGACTGAAATGGCCACGATCCCTCTCCCTTGCAGCGTGGCTGCGCTGGAGAGGGCCATACTACACGCGTCCCATCAGGGACATTGGCATGATGCCGAAGTGAGGCTGGGCGACGGCAACACGATCGTCATCTGCCGCCCGAAGACAGAAGGGTGAAAGAGGAGGGACCGCCGAAGGGCGGTCCCTCTTTCGCTATGGTATAGAGGATGCGGGGCGGGCGGTGGGACATGGACGATAGTGTAGCACAACGGCCAAGGCCGGGTCAAGACAAGGTGTCCGCGAAGCCAGGAGTGGCTCATTTAAATGCCGAGGCGCAACATCCCGAAGCGTGAGCGGTTTGTAGCTCAAGCTGGGGTCGCCCGCCGGTAGGCCTCCATTGGCCTTACAGAGGCCTACCTGTGCGGGCGATATCCCCCGAGCGTCAGCGAGCTTGCGAAGCAAGTGGCTACAGGGGTGCGAATTGTTCAGCATCGTCCGCCGTTGTTCATCATTGTCCAACATCGTCCGTTGATGCTCGTCATGCCGCCTTCCCGAATGCCAATGAAAACAGGAACTCTCGTGAGCATATCCCCTTGAAGACGACGTCGCCTACACTCAGATCCAACTCCTTCCCGACCATGATGACGCTGCGCAGACCCTTCCACTCGTCGATCTCGGGGAACCATTCGACATAGTCCGTCTGAATGCACTTTCGCCTTTCGTAGCGTCCGCCGTTCTTCTCGACGGTTCCGAACGTGGCGAAACGATTCGGATGCTGCCGCTGGCATTTGTCGAACAGTTCAAGGAATTCGTCGTGCATGTTCTTCTGATTGCCTTTCAGTCCGAAGACATAGTCCGCCTTGCAGTCGACGACTTTTCTCGCGTTCAGCTTCTGACATCCTGCGGCATCGGTCGTGATGACGCATCCGCCGCTGTCGTTGGCTATCAGGGTCAAAAGCTCGGGAACCGCCGTATTCTGGGGAAAGGCGTGTCGACGACGCGCAAAGGAATTGTCGAGGAGGATGCGTCAGCAACGGACGATGCTGGACAATGATGGACACCGGCGGACGATGCTGAACAATTCGCACCCCTGTAGCCACTTGCTTCGCAAGCTCGCTGACGCTCGGGGGATATCGCCCGCAATTACAGTCAACCATGAGGCCAATGGCTGACCAACGGCGGGCGACCCCAGCTGCGGCTTGAACAGCTCGCGGCATGGGCTACCGTGCGGCGGTTTTTAAATGAGCCACGCCTGCCGCTTCCCTTGCGTTAGTTCTGCCGATGTGATAGAATATGGACATCATTAACTAAAAAAACAGAGGTGGGTTATCGCACAGTTCACTCGTGTAAACTACAAGATCCGTGTGCCGCAGGTGCGCGTTCTTGATGCTCAGGGACAAATGCTCGGCGTCATGGCGACGCGCGACGCACAGCGGCTGGCGGAGAGTCGCGGGCTCGATCTCGTCGAGATCACCCCGAACGCCGTGCCGCCGGTCTGCAAGATCATGGACTACGGCAAGTTCAAGTATGAACAGTCGATCCGTGAGAAGCAGCAGCGCAAGGCGCAGAAGCAGACCCAGGTGAAGGAAATCAAGTTCCATCCGGGTACGGACATCGGAGACATCAACCACAAGCTCCGTCAGATCCGCGAGTTCCTGTCCGAAGGTAACAAGGTGCGTCTTTCGCTCCAGTTCCGTGGCCGTGAAAACGCCCACCGCGACATTGGCGAAGATAAGATTTCGGAAGTCCTTGAGCTCCTGAAGGGCGAATGCTTCGTCGAGCAGGCCCCGAAGACGGATGGTCGCGTCCACTTCTGCCTGATCGGGCCGCCGCGCAAGAACGCCTCGAAGCCGGCGGCGCAGGCCAATCCTGCGGGCGGCATCCGCATCAGCGTGAGCTGAGGTAGGTGTAGAGATAAGGTGTAGGGTCAAGGTGTAGAAATGGGTAAGTTTCGCTTGAGAGGCCGGCGCCGGAAAACGCATGAGCCGCGTCCTGATCGCATTCCGCTTCGGGCGATGATTCCGAACTTGGTGACGTCCCTCGCCGCGTGCGCGGGCATCACCTCCATCTCACTGTCGTCGGAAGGGCGTTTCCTCGAAGCACTCACGGCGCTTCTTGTCGCCTGCATCTGCGACGGGCTCGACGGGCGCATTGCGCGACTCCTGAAGGCGAGTTCCAAGCTCGGTGCCGAGCTGGACTCGCTCGCCGACTTCGTCAACTTTGGCGTGGCGCCGGCGATGTTCATGTACTTCTGGATGACGGGCGGTCCTGCGCACCAGTATCTGGACGGTTCGGCCGTGGCGACGCCGCTCATCCGTACCGTTCTCGGCTGCTCGCTCTTCTACGCGATGTGCGACTGCTTCCGTCTCGCGCGGTTCAACACGATGCTCGAGCAAGAAACGGCACCGTACTGGACGAACTACTTCACGGGCGTACCAGCCCCGGGCGGTTGCTGGATGGTGCTGACGCCGGCGATCCTCTCGCTCGCGCTGGACGCGAAGGGCTCCGCGCCGGCGGTTGCGCAGGTCTTGCAGAGTCCCTACCTCGGCATCTTCATGCTCCTTTTCGTGGGTACGCTGATGGCGAGCCGTCTGCCGACGATCTCGCTCAAACACCTGCGCATTTCGCGCAAGGCGATGCCGTTCGTGCTAGCGGGGCTCCTCCTGCTGATTGCGTTCCTCGTGTCGCACTTTTGGTTGACGCTTGGCGTCGTCGGCGTCGGGTACATCTTTACGGTGCCGGTTTCCGGCCTTCTGTTCCTTCGGACGCGTGCACGCTACGAGCAGGCGCACGCATCCTAATTGACTTTTAAGGTGTAATGGCAAAGAAGCTTCTTATCGTCGAGTCTCCCGCGAAAGCGAAGACGATTGGCAAGTATCTGGGCAGCGAGTTCACGGTCAAGAGTTCGGTCGGGCACATTCGCGATCTTCCGAAGGAAAATGGCGCGATCCGCGTGGCGGAGACGGGGCCTGACGCCTGGTCGTTCGCGCCGACATACGTCGTTTCCGAGGGCAAGGAGAAGGTCGTCGCCGAGCTGAAGGCGGCGACGAAGGCCTCGGACGAAATCTATCTCGCAAGCGATCCTGACCGCGAGGGAGAGGCGATCGCGTGGCACTTGAAGGAAGTGCTGACCCCTGTTGCGGGCGCGAAGCCGTTCCACCGCGTCACGTACAACGAAATCACGAAGTCGGCCGTCCTGAAGGCCGTCGCCGCGCCGCGCGAGATCGACATGCCGCTCGTCGACGCCCAGCAGGCGCGTCGCATCCTCGACCGTCTCGTTGGCTACAAGGTTTCGCCGCTTCTCTGGAAGAACATCAACTGCGCGAACAACCGCACGCTCAGCGCGGGGCGCGTCCAGTCCGTCGCGCTCCGTCTCCTCGTCGAGCGCCAGAAGGAGATCGACGCGTTCACGCCCGAGACGTACTACCTGATGGGCGTCGAGGCGAAGAAGCCCGGCGACAAGGAGACGTTCGTCGCGAAGCTCTCGCGCTTCGACGGCGAGAAGCCCGACATCCGCTCGAAGGAGACGGGTAATGCGATTCTCTTGGACCTCGCGGGCGCGGCCCTGGAGGTGACGGACGTCAAGGACCAGCCGAAGACGCGTCACGCGTTGCCTCCGTTCACGACGTCGACGTTGCAGCAGGCCGCGTCGAGCGTACTCGGGTTCTCGCCCGGGAAGACGATGAAGCTCGCGCAGTCCCTGTACGAAGCCGGCCGTATCACCTACATGCGATCTGACTCGGTGAACGTCTCGGAGCAGGCGCGGGCGATGGCGAAGGACTTCATCGTCAAGTACTGCGGTGCCGAGTACTATCCCGAGAAGCCGAACTTCTTCGCCGCGAAGGCGAAGGCCGGCGTCGCGGCGCAGGAGGCACACGAGGCGATCCGTCCGACCGATGTCGAGCTCTCGCCGAAGCGGGCCGAGGCGGCGAAGATGGACACGCAGGAGCTCAAGCTCTACGACCTCATCTGGCGGCGGTTCGTCGCGAGCCAGATGGCGGATGCGAAGACGACGGTGACGACGCTGTCGATCGCGGCGCGCAAGCCGGCGATCGCTCACAACTATCTTTTCACGGCGTCCGCGACGCGCGTCGACTTCGAGGGCTTCCTGAAGATCATGAAGCTGTCGCTCAAGAAGAAGACGAAGGACGGCGAGGACGACGAGGACACCGACGAGGTCGCGTACCTGCCGGCTGTCTCGAAGGGCGACGACCTGGAGGCCGTCCGCTGGATCGCCGACGAGAAGCAGACGAAGGGGCCCTCGCATTATTCCGAGGCGTCGCTCATCAAGGCGCTCGAAGAGAACGGCGTGGGGCGTCCGTCGACCTACGCGCAGACGATCGAGACGTTGAAGGCGCGCGAATACGCGAAGACCGAGAAGAAGAAGCTCGTGCCGATGGAACGCGGCATTCTCGTCTGCGACTGGCTCGTGAAGAAGATGGACGCGCTCTTTTCCGTCGGGTATACGGCCCAGATGGAGGCCGAACTCGACAAGGTCGAGGAAGAGGGACTGCCGATGAACGCGATGCTCTCGCAGTTCTACGCGAAGTTCCTCAAGGACATCGGCACGATCGTCGAGGAGGACCGTCCCGCGCCCGAAAAGTTCGAGGCCGTCTTCGCGCTCCTGGACGAGGTGAAGGAATGGACGCCGCCGAAAAAGATCGAGAAGCGCGTCTATGACGACAAAGCCTTCGTGGAGAGCGTGAAGAAGCAGCGCGACGAGAAAAAGCCGCTTTCCGCGCGTCAGCTCCAGTTCCTCGTCCGCATGGCGATGAGTTATGCCGCGCAGATCCCGGACTGCGAGGAACGTCTCGCGGCGGCGGGACTTGGTGTCTCGAAGACGGCCGTCGAGCGTGCCGATCCGCAGCTTTGCGCCTATTGCTTCGAGGTGCTGGACCGCATCGGTGGGATGGATCAGAATCCGTTCCTCAAATCGTTGCGCGAGCAGTACGATCGCGGCAAGGGGCTTTCGATGAAGCAGTTTGGCATCCTGGCGCGTTCGGCCGGCGAGAATGCGGGCGGGCTTCCCGACGCGGCGGAGATCCGCGAGAAGCTCGCGCCGTTTGTCGAAGGCGGGTTCGAGACGCCGAAGGACGATCCGACGGTGCCGGCGATCCTGAAGCTTCTGGATTCCGTCACGACCTGGCGTCCCATCGCGAAGAAGGGCAAGCGCGTCTACGACGACGCATCGTTCGTGAAGTCCCTCGCGGAACAGTACGAGCGCCGCCACTCGCTTTCGCCGCGTCAGCTCGCGGCGCTCAAGCGCGTCGTGAACGTCTACAAGGCGCAGATTCCGAACTACGAGGCGCAGGCCGAGGCACTCGGGCTCAAGACGCGCGGCGGCGATGACGCTTCGGCCGAATAAGTTCGCCGCGGAGGATCCGCAGCTGAAGCGCTTTGCGGCGTACCTCGCCGCGGAGCGCAATGCTTCCGTCAACACGTCCGAAAGCTACGCGATCGATCTTGCGCAATTGGTGACGGCGAAGTGGGGTGAATCGGCCGAACCGCCGTACGTCTGGACGACGTATGGCGAAATGGACGCGCGTCGTTTCGTGACAGCCTTCACGGCCGAAGGCGCGGCGGCGACGACCGTCCGGCGGAAGATCGCGGCGGCGCGTACGTTCTTCCGGACGCTTCAGCGCGCGGCAATCGTCACGGACAATCCGTTCGCGATGCTGCACGGTCCGCGGAAGGCGAAGCGGCTCCCGAAGACGATTTCGGCGAGCGACATCGACCGCTTCCTCGCGTTGCCGCAGCAGGACTTCGCCGAGGGGAATCTTGGCGCCTACGCGGCCGTGCGCGATACGGCGATCTTCGAGGCGCTTTATTCGACGGGGTGCCGTGTGAGCGAGATGATCGCGGTCAAGTGGGAAGACCTCGATCTGGCGCGGGGCTCTCTGATCGTGACGGGCAAGGGGTCGAAGGACCGCCTCGTCATCCTCGGCACACGGGCCGTCGCGGCGCTCAACAATCTGCGCGAGTTCCTCGCGGTGGAGCGTCCCGGCGACCTCAAGGCCGACCGCCTTGTCTTCCTCTCCGACCGGTACAACCCGCTCTCACGGCGTTTCGTCGAGCGGCGGATGAAGCGCTATCTCGCCGAGGCGGGGCTCCCGACCGACCTTTCGCCGCATAAGTTGCGGCACTCGTTCGCGACCCATCTCCTGGATGCCGGCGCCGATCTCAGGAGTGTGCAGGAAATGCTTGGCCATGCGTCGCTCTCGACGACCCAGATCTACACCCATGTCTCAGTCGAGCGGCTGAAGGACACCTACGCCAATGCGCATCCCCGGGCCTAACTTATGGTATAACCCGAGTTTGCCAGTTGAGTAGTCGGTGCGCCTTGCTTTTATGCTGACTAATCCG
>CAMAHK010000012.1 GCA_945834475.1 uncultured Verrucomicrobiota bacterium | reverse complement strand
TGCACTTTTGCTCAGATGCTCAGATGCCGAGGTCGGTCAAGACCGCGCCAGCGGTGTTGACTGACCGAGTACCCACCACCCTGCGGGGTAGTGGTGCGGGGGAGGGTTCCCGTGCTAGAATATCGGCATGAAAAACCTCTCTATTGTTTTTGCGTTGTCGACGGCCTTTGCGTCCGCCGTTCTCTGGGCCGACCCCGTCACCTGCCTGTCGCCCGACGGGCGTGCGGTTGTAACCTTCGACCTCACCGCTGTGGGTGAACCGACCTATTCATTCGCGTTCCGCGGCGAGACCGTGATCGCGCCGTCACGGCTCGGCTTTGACATCAAGGCGCTCGGGGCGGATGCGTTTGACGGACGCAAGGCGGCGGACCTGCGGCGCGACTTCGTGCTGACGGATGTCAAACGCGCGACTGCGGACGAGACGTGGAAGCCCGTCTGGGGCGAGGAGAAGGAGATTCGTGACCACCATAACGAACTGCTTGTCGCGCTTGTGCAGAAGACGACGGGGCGTCGCATGAACGTGCGGTTCCGTGTTTTCGACGAGGGACTCGGTTTCCGCTACGAGTTTCCGTCCGAAGAGGACAAGGGCGTCGCGCGCCTCGTGCCGGGACAGCAGATCGTCCCGCAGGGCCAGACGCAGCCGCTTACGCACTTCACGATCGTCGAGGAACGTACGCGCTTCAACCTGCCGTGCGATCCGCTGGCCTGGTGGATTCCGGCGGACTACGAGACGCAGGAGTACCGCTACACGAACTCGAAGGTGACGGAGATCCCGTCCCTCTTCAAGGGCGCGCCCGATGCGAACCTCTCATCGACGCTCACGCCCGTGCCTTGCGTGCAGACGGCGCTCATGCTGAAGTATCCGAGCGGACTGCTCGTCAACCTCCACGAGGCTGCTTGCGTCGACTATGCGACGATGCACCTGAAGGTTGACGGACACGACTTTGAGTCATACCTGACCCCTGATGCGACGGGCGCGAAGGGGTGGCTCCAGACGCCGTGCCGTTCGCCGTGGCGCACGGTCATCTGCGGCGCGAAGGGGGCGGACATCCTTTCCTCTCGCCTGACGCTCAACCTCAACGAGCCGTGTGCGCTCGCGGATACGAGCTGGATTCATCCCGTCAAGTATGTCGGCGTCTGGTGGACGATGATCACCGGCGCGAAGAACTGGGCGTACAAGCCCGATCCGACGATGCACGCGGCGAATACGACGAACGTGATCCGCCACCTCGACTTTGCGGCCGAGCACGGTTTCGACGAAGTGCTCGTCGAAGGCTGGAACATCGGCTTCGAGGACTGGTTCGGCAAGGAGAAGGACGCCGTCTTCGATTTCGTCACGCCCTATCCCGACTTCGATCTCGAGGGACTCAACGCCTATGCGAAGAAGAAGGGCGTCAAGCTCATGATGTACCACGAGACGAGCGCCTCGACGCGCAACTACGAGCGCTGCCTTGATGCGGCGTACGGCCTCATGAAGCGCCTCGGCTACGACTCCGTCAAAGCGGGCTACGTCGGCAACATCCTGCCGCACGGCGACCACCACTACTCGCAGTGGAGCAACAACCACTACCTCTACTGCATCAAGGAGGCGGCGAAGCGCCAGATCATGGTCAACCAGCACGAGGCGGTGCGTCCGACGGGACTCTGCCGCACCTGGCCGAACCTGATCGGCAACGAGTCCGCCCGCGGCACGGAGTACGAGTCGTTCGGCGGCAACAATCCCGACCATACGACGATCCTGCCGTTCACGCGGCTTATCGGCGGACCGATGGACTATACGCCCGGCATCTTCGAAGCCGATCTCTCGAAGGTCTGTTCGTGGAAGAAGCAGTTCATCTCAACGACGCTCTGCGGACAGCTTGCGCTCTACGTGACGATGTACTCGCCCCTCCAGATGGCGGCGGATCTTCCCGAGAACTACGAGAAGCGCCTCGATGCGTTCCAGTTCATCAAGGATGTCCCGTGCGACTGGGACGAGACGCGCTATCTCGAGGCGGAGATCGGCGACTACCTGACGATCGTCCGCAAGGCGAAGGGCAAGGACGAATGGTACATGGGTTCGAAGTGCGATGAGAACGGACATAAGGCGAAGATCACGTGCGACTTCCTGACGTCCGGCAAAACCTACACGGCGACGATCTACGCCGATGCGCCTGAAGCGCGCTATGGCGGACCGACGGCGGATCGTTACGTCATCACCAAGCGCGAAGTCACGCGCGAGACGGTTCTCGATCTCGTTGCTCAGCCGGGCGGCGGCTGGGCTGTCAGCTTCAAGTAAGGAAGATCATGCTGTTCGCTCCGTTGTTCGCCGCCAGCCTAGCGATCTCCGCCGCGTTGAGCGGCGGATTCGAGGTTCCGCATCAGGAACCGACCGTCTGGGCTGACATTCCGGATATCGCCATCTGTCGGAAGGGACCGAAGTACTACATGGTCTCGACGACGATGCACTACAATCCCGGCATTCCGGTGATGGTGTCGACGGATCTCGTTGACTGGAAGATCGCAAGCTATTGCTACGAAACGGCCGAGGACCGTCCCAAGGATCGTCTGGAGAACGGCGAGAACGACTACGGCGTGGGCACCTACGCCTCGTCGATCCGCTACAATGAGGCGGATGGCTATTTCTATGTCATCAGCCTCAATCCGGCGATCGATGTGACGTACCTTTTTCGGACGCGCGATCCGGAGTCCGAACCCTGGACGTTTGCACGTCTGCCGAAGGCGCAATACGATGCTTCGATCTTCTTCGATGAGGGGCGCATCTATGTTTATGCGAGCCAGGGGAGTCCCGAAGGGTTCAAGGTGCGGCTGACGGAGATGAAGAGCGACCTGTCCGGTTTCGTCGACGGCGGCGAGATTGTCATCCCGAAGGTGAATGACTGCATCGAGAAGGCCGGGCTCGGCGAGGGCACGCAGGTCTTCAAGCGTAACGGCTGGTACTACGTCGTCAACATCAGCTGGGGGGAGAAGGGCCGTGCGGCGGTGATGCACCGTTCGCGCACGCGCAAGGGCCCCTGGGAAGGCCGCGTCATCTTCCAGTTCCAGGGCATCGCGCAGGGATCGCTGATTGAAGCGCCCGATGGCGAGTGGTACGCGTATTTCTTCGGCGACCGCGGCGCCGTGGGGCGGTGTCCCTACATCCACCGCGCGACCTGGGTGGACGACTGGCCTGTCATTGAGACTGCGAACCTGCTGCGGTGCGCCGGGATTCCAAGCTGCATTGCGTCCGATCCGTTTACGGGTCCGTCGCTTCGCAAGGAATGGCAGTGGAACCACAATCCTGTCGAGTCCCTTCGGTCGCTCACTGCGCGCAAAGGCTGGCTCCGCCTTTCCACCGACCGCCTCGACGCCGATCTCGCAACCGCCCGCAATACGCTGACGCAACGCACCTGGGGACCAGTCTGCTCGGCGCTGACGAAGCTCGACCCGACGCATCTCAAGGTCGGCGATCGCGCGGGACTGACGCTTTTCCAGCGCGACTACGCCGAAGCGGCGGTGACGCGCGAAAACGACGGACTCGCCCTCGTGCTCCGGCAGGCTAAGGACGGAAAGCCCGGTGCCGAGGTGGCGCGTGTCGCGTTGCCGAAGAACGCACGGGTCATCTACCTGAAGGCCGAAGGCGATTTCCGCCGGAAACGAGAGAACTTCTACTGGGGCAATCCGCCAGGGGTGGACGAAGGCGCCTTTTCCTACTCGCTGGACGGCAAGAGCTGGCAGACGCTTGGCAATAAGGTACCGCTCGTCTACACCGCGCCTCATTTCACGGGTTATCGTTTCGGCATCTTCATGTATTCGACGCAAGTGGCGGGCGGATTCGCCGATTTTGACGGTGTCGCCTTCAAATGAGATGGCGCGGAGCCGCTTCCGGCTGCGCGGCTGGATGTCCGTATCGATCCGACGCTCGGATCCACCGACTTCACGGTGACGATGCGCGTCAGCCTTCGATGATGCCGCGGGCGATGGCGAGGGTGACGGCTTCGGTGCGGTCGCTGACGTCCAGCTTCTCGAAGATGTGACGCACGTGGATCTTCACCGTGTTGACGCTGATGTTGTACTGCTTGCCGATTTCGTGATAGGAGAGTCCCTTCGCGATGTAGCGCAGGATGGCGACTTCGCGTTCGGTGAGGCCTTTCACGGATTTGCGCGTCTCGTAGATGCGGCGGATCGCCTCGGGCATGTAGTTTCCGCCGGCGGCAATCGTGCGGATGGCGTTGGCAATTTCGGCGGGACGCGCATCCTTGGGGATGTATCCGTTGGCGCCGAGGTTGAATGAGCGATAGACGTCTTCCTCGAGATCGCTTGTCGTCAGCATCGCAACGCGGACGTCGGGATACTGCTTCCGAAGGGTCGCGAGGGCGTCGAGTCCGCTGGTGCCTGGCATGCGGATGTCGAGGAGGAGGACGTCGGGACGCTGCGTCTTGTAGAAGGTGCAGATGTCATCGGCTGTCTCCGAGGTGGCGATGACATCCATGTCGTCATGTAGGGAAAGGACGTATTTGAGTCCGGCGAGAACGACGCTGTGATCGTCGATGACGGCGACGCGAATCATAGATGGACCTCCAAGCGAACTGAGGTGATGTGGGATGACGAAAACCAGGAGATCTCGATGCCGTTCCGGCGCGCGCGTTCGCGCATGCCGGAGAGCCCGTAATGTCCCGCTTCGGGACCGAGCGCGCGGTTCGGATCGAAGGGGGTGCCGTTGTTGAGGATCCTCAGAGCGAACCCGTCGGCCGTGCGAAGCGTGTCCGACGTGAGAACGAGCCGGGTTGCCCGGCCGTGTTTGATGGCGTTGGTGACGGCCTCTTGGATGATGTAGAGGAGATCCGAAAAGAGCCGCTCGGGAAGGGCTTCGGGAAGGTTCCGAAGGACGGTCGACACCTGAACGTGCCCCGGCGCGTTCAGCTTGCCGACGAGGGAGAGGAGTACGTCGCGCGGCGCCTGGTCGGTGAGCTCGTCGAGGCGGAGATTCCAGATCGTCTCGCGGATCTCGCGTTTCGCGGCGACGAGGATGTCACGCGCCAGCTCGGCCGCCTTCAGTTCCCTTGGGGCGGGCGAACCGTCGTCCGGAAGAAGGCTATCGAGGTAGAGTCGCGCGCCGGCGAGGTGCTGTTCGATCGAGTCATGGAGGTCCGCCGCCATCCGACGCCGTTCGTCGATGACGGCCTGGAGCCGGTCCTTGGCGCGATGGGCGCGGTAGAGCTTGACAGTCAGGCCGGCGACGACGAGAAGGAGGACATAAGGTGTGAGGGAGATGAGCTTGCGCGCCTGAAGGAGAAGGCAGCGCCGACGGAAGGTCGCATCGGGGACGATCGTCACGTCATCGGGAGAGGTGAGACGGAGTTCGTAGAGAGGAGATTCGCCAGGCGGCACCTCGACGTCAATGAACTTGAGAATTCCCTCGACTTCGACGCGGGGCAGGAGCTCGAGCTTCTCCTGCATGGCGGCGGGGAAACGCCCTTGCATCGAGGCGACGATCTTTTCGCCGCCGAAGGAGAGTTCGACTTCGCTGAAGCCCCATTCACGGACGCGGAATTCGGTCGCAGATGCGGTGAAGCGCACGCGCGCACCGTAATGGTCGTCCGGTCCTCCCGGGGTGAGAAGACGGCGAAGCGCGGCGGGGGTAATGGAAATGGCGTCCGGCAGAGGAGAGGACGTCCCGAGTTTTTCGTAGGTGGCCGATTCGATCTCCAGTCGCCCGAGACGTTGAGCGGGGAACCCCGTGACCTTTACATCGTCCCCGGCGGCGAGTTCGGGGCGTCCCTGTCGTGTCGCCACGAAAAGGTTCTCCGTCTCCGTCTTCAGGAAGAAGAGATTCCATGCCTGGGAATAGATGACTGTTCCCGAAACCGTCAGATTTTCGGGAACGGCTCCAGCAGAGATCGCGGCGGCAAGCGCAAGGAGTAGGAGTGACGCTCTCATCGCTCGAGATTATAGCACAAAATGCGACCCAAGGACGGAAAGTTCGCCTGACCCGCCTCCCCAAAGGGGTTATTGAAGGCTTGCCTTGGTCATGCTACAATACGGGCATGAAATCCCTGGTTATCCTTTCATCGTTGGTGGCGCTGTCCTGCGGAGCGGCGTCCGTCGAACTCTACCCGATCGCGCAGGTCCGTCTCTCGCAACAAAGCCTCTTCCGCGGGGCTGTGAAGGCGGACGTCTCGTATGTGAAGGAGCTTGACGTCGACCGTCTGCTGGTGCCGTTCCTGCGCGAGGCGGGACTTCCCGCGAAGGCGCAGGCGTACGGCAACTGGGAGAGCTGCGGACTTGACGGCCACACCCTCGGTCATTACCTGAGCGCCCTCGCGAATCTCATCGCGGCGGGTGAGGATGCCGACGGCGTGCTCGGCAAGCGGCTCGCGTATGCGGTTTCCGAGCTCAAGCGGTGCCAGGCCGCGTACGGCGACGGGCGCTGCGACGGCGTGCCGAAGGGCAAGGAAATCTGGGCGGCGATTCGAGCCGGGGATGTCGGGATCATCTTCAAGCACTGGGTGCCGTGGTACAACGTCCACAAGACGATGGCGGGTCTGCGCGATGCGTACGAACTTGCGGGCGTCACGGACGCGAAGGACGTTCTCGTCAGGCTCTGCGACTGGTCGATCGGCATCACCTCGAAGCTCGATGACGGGAAGATGCAGCGGATGCTCGACCAGGAATACGGCGGCGTCAACGAGACGCTGGCCGATGTTTATGCGATCACGGGGGACAGGAAGTATCTCGATGCCGCGAAGCGCTGGGAGCACAAGCGTGTGTTCGATCCGCTCTATAAGCACGAGGACCGTCTCACGGGCTTCCATGCCAATACGCAGATCCCGAAGTTCACCGGTCTCGCACGCACGGCGCAGCTCGCGGACGATGCCGCGCGCTGGGATGCGGCTGACTTCGCGTGGCGGACGATCGTCACGCGGCGCACGGTGGCGTTTGGCGGCAACTCGGTGGGCGAGCATTTCCATGCGCTTGACAGCTTCGCCAAGCTGATGGCCGACCGTCAGGGGCCCGAGACGTGCAACACCTACAACATGCTACGCCTCACCGAACGGCTCTTCGAGCACAACCCGAAGCCCGAGTACGCGGCGTTCTACGAACGTGCGCTCTACAACCACCTGTTGCCGTCCGTCAACACGGAGAAGCCGGGCTTCGTCTACTTCACGCCGACCAGGCCCGCGCACTACCGCGTCTACTCGACGCCGCAGAACTGCTTCTGGTGCTGCGTCGGAACGGGCATCGAGAACCCGGGCCGCTACGGACGCTTCATCTATGCGCATGCGGGAGAGGATACGCTTTACGTCAACCTCTTCATCGATTCGGAGCTGAAGGGCGTTCTGCGGCAGACCACCGATTTCCCGGAGAGCGGCAAGACGACGCTCACCTTCCTCAAGCCGTTCAAGGGAACGGTCTACATCCGCGAGGGCGAGCGTTATGCGAAGCACACCGGCGACTGGAAGAAGGGCGAGCGGCTGACGGCCGAGCGGAACATGGACTATCATGTCGAGATGCTGCCGGACGGCAGCAACTGGGGTGCGGTCATGCGCGGTCCGATTGTGATGGGCAAGCGGTGCGGCACGAAGGACATGTTCGGGCTTTTCGCCAATGACGGACGCATGGCGCATGTCGCCTACGGACCTTTCGGCACCGATGAGCTGGTCGAATACCGCGATGTCAACAAGCCGCTCGACACGACCGGACTCGAGCCGTTCTACAAGATCCACGAGTGCCGGTATCAGATCTACTGGGAGTTCACCACCCCCGAGAAGGTCGCAGCGCGTCAGGCCGCGCGCGAAGCGGCCGCGGCGGCGGAACGCGTGCGCGATCGTCGGACGCGTGACCGTGTCCGTCCCGGCGAGCAGCAGCCCGAGACCGAGCACGACATGGCCGTCTCCAGGAACTCGGACAAGGGCTTCCACGCGGGCAGCCATTGGCGGCACGGATCCTGGTTCGCGTATACGCTCGATCCGAAGGGCGCGAAGGACCTGTCGATCGAGGCGACTTACTGGGGCAATGACGGCGGACGCGTTTTCGACATCATCGCCAATGGCATCGTCCTGAAGACCGTCGAGCTCAAGGGGGAACATCGCGGACGGTTCTTCACGGAGTCCTATCCGATCCCGCCGGAGGTCCTCAAGGTCCGTGCCGACGGCAAGGTCCGTGTGACCTTCGCGGCCACCAACGGCGGACTCGCCGGCGGTGTCTTCGACGTCCGCCTGATGGAGAAATAGTCTCGGGGATGAAGAGGGTCAGTGGAACCACAATCCCGTGGATGTGGCCTGGTCGCTCACAGCGCGGAAGGGGTTCCTCACGCTGAAGACGCCGGGTCTCGCGCCGAATCTCTTCCAGGCGCGCAACACGCTCACGCAGCGCATGGTCGGCCCCGAGTGCACGGGCGTCGTCAAGCTCGACGTCTCGTACAGTACGGACGGCAAGACCTGGAGCAAGCCCTCGCCACACGTGCCGCTCCGCTTCGACACCGGCAAGTTCTTCATGGGTTCGCGTTTCGCGATCTTCAATTACGCAACGAAGACTCCGGGAGGCTCCGTCGCCGTCGACTATTTCCGGACACGGGCAACCGAACACGACTGATCAAACCGAGGAGGAAACATGTTATTTCCCTTGATTCTGGCTGCGGCCAATCCGCTTTTCACCGACACCTTCACCGCCGACCCTGCGCCGATCGTCGACAAGAACGACCTTGCAGGGGTTCCCGTGATATAACCCGAATGAGGGATGAAGAGATTCCAGGCCTGGGAATAGATGACTGTTCCCGAAACCGTCAGATTTTCGGGAACGGCTCCGGCAGAGATCGCGGCGGCAAGCGCAAGGAGTAGGAGTGACGCTCTCATCGCACGAGATTATAGCACAAAATGCGACCCGACGCATCGCCTAATAAGGCTATAGCCCGTACAGATGGAGGAGTGTTATACTACAAGCACAAATCACTAAAAGGGGCGAGGTAACCATGGTTAAAACACGCAAAGCATCTCAATTCTGTGCAGTTGCACTTTCTGCTGCCTGTGTCGCGACGTTCTCGCAGGTGAATGCCGAGGAAACGGTTCCGGAAGGTCGGCGTCACTTCATGTGGAAGGGAACGACGACGTCGCTTGTCGACCCCGCAAACTGGATGACCGACAAGATCTGGAACGATGCCCTGGAGGTGCCGAATCCGTGGGATCTGAAGTGGGAAAGCTATCCGGACGGCAAGATCTACGAGAACCTCTTGCCGACGACGGGCGATTCGGTTGAAGCGACCTCGATGCGTGAGGCCGTGCTCGGTGAAGGCGAGGCGTTTCACGTCCGTAACATGTCCATTGATGCGGATGGCGCCGTGGCGAAGCTCACCATCGACGGGGGAACATTCACCGCCGACGGCGAGGTCGTGGCCGGGCAACTGAACCGGACGTCCGAGGTGACGCTGAAGGACGGCTCGTTTATCGCCGGCAATCTCGTGCTCGGACACTGGGGTAATGCGGCGTGGGGTGATCCGGCGCATGGCATCCTGAAGGTTGAGGGTGGTACCGTGACGACGACGGGGGCGGACTGGACCGGCTCGCTGACGCTCGGCCGTCAGGATGTCGGCGCGAAGGGCGAGGTCCTCGTCTCGGGCGGTACGGTCAATGTGGACGGCGGACGTCTCTCGGTGGGCTTCAGCGAACTGACCGAGAAGATTCGCGCGGCCTCGAGCCGCGTGGCTGTCTCGGGAGGTATTGTGCGTGTTCGGGGTGAGTTGGATGTCGGCTCCGCTGACAAGTCCGGCGGTTTCCTGGAAGTCTCGGGCGGCGAGGTCTCGGTCGGCAGCTCTCTGCGCGTCGGTCAGGGCGTCGGTTCTGTCGGCTTTGTCGAACTGACGGGCGGTACGGTGACATCCGGGGCCGAACTCAGGGTCGGTGCCGGCGAAGGCGCGAAGGCCGAGGTGCTCATTGCCGGCGGCGCGCTCGTGAACAATTCCGGCAGAATCAGCTTCGGGCATGGCAATGACGCGCAAACCTATGTGGAGATCAACGGCGGCGCGGTATCGAACCTCGTCGAGCACATCTACATCGGCGGCGGCATTCCGGCTGCTGAGTGGAATGAATATGTCGAAACAGGTAACGCCGACACATACACGAAGTTTGTCATGAACGACGGCACCGTGTACGCGAAGCAGATCATCTTTGCCGGCGCATGGACTTCGGCGGATACGGTCATCAACGGCGGTCTTCTTGAGGCTGATGAGGCGATTTTCATCGGCGAGTATGATATGGTCGCAGATCGCAGGACTACGCTGACGGTCAATGGCGGAACGCTTTTCGCCCCGCGCGTCGTCAAGACGTATTCGGGCAAAAAGCCAACCACCGTTCTCAACATCAACGGCGGCACGTTCAAGGCGAAGACGGACACGGAAAACTATTTCGAGAATTGCGGAGATCTTGTAATCACAGGCGACGGGCTTGGCTTCGATACGGACGGCCATGCTGTCGTGACTCATAATCATGATGGTGCAACGTATAGCGGCAACGGCGGCATCACAAAGAAGGGGCAGGGCACCCTGACGCTGAGAGGCACCTACGCGCTGACCGGCAAGATCAAGGTCGAGGCAGGTACGCTGGTGCTGCCAGAAAACCAGACGATCTATTGCGAGGGCACGGAAGTCGCCGATGGCGCAACGCTGGAACTGAACGGCTCTACCATCATCCCCGTGACGAAAAAGATTGTCTCTTCGGTCTGGACGAATGCCTCCGGCGATGGTAATGCCGCCAATGCTGCAAACTGGCGGTCTCACATAAAGTACTTCCTCGAGGACGGGTCTGAAAAGGAGGACCTTTCCGCTGAACTTGACGGTGTCATGCCGGCGGCAGATTCAGATGTTACGATTCCCGCATCAAGCGCGGTGCGCCCCGACATGTCCGGCTTGACGGTCAGGAGCGTGACGTTAGTCGCAACGAGCGATGTCTCGCTTCGTGGCGATTGCACTGTGCCGGAGATTGTGAAGTCGGCGAAGGCCTGGTATGACTTTGACGATTCAGCGTCCGTCACGATGGAAGGCGGCATTCCTGTCGGCGTGGCGAACAAAGGAACGGCAAAAGATGCGCTTGACCTGGTGCTTTTCTACCCGGAGGAATCTAGGCGCAAACCGGCATACGGTCTTTCCTCGCATTACGGTCGCGACGTCATGTCGTTCACGAACTCGTACGGCTTCGTTTCGAAGAATGCGGCGGGTATCGTCGGCGATGCCGACCGCACGCTTGTCGCCGTCAGCCTGCGCATTAGGAATACGTATCCCGCGTTCAATGGCGACGGCACGCCGAAAGAAGGCGAGTATGAGCAGCAGATGTTCCCGCTCGGCATCGAGAAAGTCGGCGGAAACTGGCAGTCCGGCGAGTTCCGCCTCGGACAGTGGGCAGGAAGCTCCAATCTGGACTATGACGATTCCACTGTCAAGAGAGCGGATTGGACGACGCAAGCGCTTCAGGGTCTTCGCAATATTGATCCAGACGAGTATGCAATCTGGGCGATGTCGTCTGCGGAAAAGACGGTTAGCGGTTCCGTCATGACGGAATCGAGTGGGGTCGAGAATGCGACTTCTGTCACCGTCGGCAGCAATGGAACGTCGGAAGAGGCGAAGCTCTTTGTCGGCATGCGGCAGCTGTACGATTCTCCGAGCGCGGGCGAGGTCGCCGAGGCGATGATGTTCGACAAGGCGTTGAGCGATGAAGAGCTTGCCGCCGTGCGGGAATATCTGCACACGAAGTGGTTCACGCCGTTCGACGGCACGACGGTTCCTTCAAATATAGCGCTCGAGAACCGTGCGCGAATTGACTTAGGCGGCGGCAGCTGGGCGTTCGACAAGATCATGGGCGCCGGCACGATCGCGAACGGCGACGTGACGATCACGGAAAAGGTCGGCGCGGGCCTCGTCGTCGGCGGCTCGCTGACGCTGGCGGAGGGTGCGACGATGGATCTCTCGGCGCTCCTGGCGCAGCCGCTGAACACGGAGGTCACGTTGCTGACGGCTGCGGAAATCGTCCGTGCGCCGACGTTTGTCGGTGGCGAGAACGCCAATCGCAAGGTCAGGATTCTGCCCATGACCGATGACGCGGGACGTATCGTCGCCTATCGCGGGACGGTCGTCTCCAAGGGGTTCTGCGTCCTCATCCGCTAAGCATCGGGCATGATTGCGCTTCTGGGAGCGCTTCTGCTGGCACTCGTCTCTCCGTTCGAGGGACGAGTGACGCACGTGACCACCGGAGACGGCGACTAATCCGTTTGGGCGAATGACGGGCGGCAGGGCGGTGGCTGCCTAGGGCGTCTGTCCCTAGCCCATTGGGGGAATGGCGAAAGACGCATGGCGTTTGGTAGAATGGAGCCTATGAATAAGAGAATCCTTGCCGTTTTCCTCGACTGCCTGTCCCTCGTCGGTCTCGTGCGTGCCGACCTGATGCCCGGTGTGCGCAATCCCGTCCTCTGGGCGGACGTTCCCGATCCGAGCCTGTGCTCGGACGGGACGAACTATTACATGGTCTCGACGACGATGCACCTCGTGCCGGGTGTGCCGGTCATGGAAAGCACGGACATGGTGCACTGGAAGACGGTCAGCTACGTGCTGCCGCGCTTCGAGCCGGGCGCCTTTCCGGACGGGGACTCCGACTGGGGACGCTATGACCTTGCGGGAAACCGCACGGCGTACGGACAGGGTCAGTGGGCGACGACGATCCGCCGGCACAAGGGACGCTTCTACGTCTGGTTCGTCTGCAACGGGGCCCGCGGCTATCTCTATACGGCCGAGAAGGCGACGGGTCCGTGGATGCTCCTGTCGCGCCCCTCGTACATGCACGACGGCGGTCTCTTCTTCGATGACGACGGCAAGGCCTACGTCTTCTACGGTTCGGGTCGGCTGGCGCAGCTCAAGGACGACCTTTCCGACGTCGATCCGCAGGGCCTGAACGTCGATCTCACGCGCTGGACGCGCACGCCCGAGGAGACGGCGCTCCTGGAGGGTTCGCACGCGGTCAAGCGCGGCGATTACTATTACCTGCTCATGATCTCCATGGCCTGGGGCGAGCCGGGGCGCATCCGACGCGAGGTCTGCTACCGTGCGAAGAACCTGGCCGGACCCTACGAGCGCAAGGTGATTCTCGAGGTGCCGTTCGAAAGCTGGGGCGGACTCGGCCAGGGCGACATCGTCCAACGGCAGGGAGAGTGGTACGCGATGATCTTCCAGGACCGCGGCGGAGTCGGACGCGTCCCGTGCGCGATGCCCGTGCGGTGGGTCGACGACTGGCCGATGCTCGGCGACGTCAACGAGAAGGAGGGTCTCGTGCGCAACAACGTCGGACGCATTCCGAACGACACGTCCCGTCCCTATCCGAGCGTCGCGGGATACATCAGCTCCGACGACTTCTCCGACTCCGGACTTTCGCTCGCCTGGCAGTGGAACCACAATCCCGTCGATTCGAAATGGTCGCTCGCGGAGCGTCCCGGCTGGTTGCGCCTCAAGACGGCGACGGTCACCGACACTCTCTTCCTCGCCCGCAATACGCTGACGCAGCGCATGTGCGGTCCGCGGTGCCGCGGCGCGGTGCGGCTCGACGTCTCGCACCTGCAGGACGGCGACCGGGCGGGCCTAGCGGCCTTTCAAAGCGACAGCGGCGTCCTGGCCGTGGAACGGCACGGGGGCGAGACGCGGCTGGTGATGTCCGTCGAGCAAAGCGTCTTCGGTGCAAACCGCACAATCGCCCGCACCGACCGCACGGTCGTCTCGTCGGTGCCGTTCGCCGGGACGTCCGTCTGGCTGCGGGTCAGCGCCGATTTCACCGCCGGCGCTGACTTCGCGACGTTCGACTGGAGCGCGGACGGACAGGCCTGGCGGCCGATCGGTTCGCGCGTGCCGCTGTCCTTCGACTACACGCGCTTCTTCATGGGAACGAAGTTCGGCCTTTTTGCGTATGCGACGAAATCCCTCGGCGGGTGGGTCGACGTCGACGCCTTCGTGTTCTCGACGGAGGGACACGAGGAACCGGTCCTCGACTGCTGGCAGCTGAAGTGAGCACCGGCTAGGCGTAACCACTTCGGGTAATCGCCGTTCCGAAGGGGAATATGGTAGAATTCACGTATGAAAATACAGACCCTCGTACTCCTTTCCCTTCTGCCCTTGCTGACCTTTGCCGAGACGCTTCGGTCGGCGTTTGCCCCTGCGTTCAAGGTCGGTGCGGCCATCAACGCAAGGGCGTATGTCCACGGCGAATCGCCGGTCGGAAAGCTCGTCGCGCGCGAGTTCTCGTCCATTACCGCCGAGAACGAGATGAAGCCGATGTACCTTCAGCCGCGCGAAGGCGAGTTCCGGTGGGAGACGGCGGACAAGTTCGTCGCCTACGGCGAGCGTCACGGCATGAAGATCATCGGACACTGCCTCGTCTGGCACAGTCAGACGCCCGACTGGTTCTTCACGAATCCGGATGGATCGAAGGCGACGCGCGAGCAGCTGATCGACAGGATGCGCAAGCACATCCATGCCGTGGTCGGACGCTACAAGGGACGCGTCCACGGCTGGGATGTCGTCAACGAGGCCTTCGACGACCGCGGTAACCTGCATCCGTCTCCCTGGAAGGACGGTATCGGCGACGATTTCATCGAGCTGGCGTTCCGCTTCGCGCATGAGGCCGATCCTGACGCCGAGCTCTATTACAACGACTTCAACATGTTCACGTTCGGCAAGCGCAAGGGCGTCGTGCGTCTGGTCCGCGACCTGAAGGCGAAGGGCGTACGCATCGACGCGGTCGGCCTTCAGAGCCACGCGCACGTGTCGAGTCCGGCGGTCGCGGACTACGAGGCGACGATCGTTGCGCTCGGCGAGGCCGGCGTGAAGGCGATGATCACCGAGCTTGACGTGAGCGTCCTGCCGAGCGCTTGGGGCCATACGGCCGAGATTTCAGCGAACCGCGCGTATGCGGCGAAGTTCGATCCGTGGCGGGACGGCGTGCTGCCGGACGAGAAGCAGCAGGAGCTCGCCCGTCGCTACGCGGCGCTTTTCCGCATGTACCTGAAGCACCGCGACATCATCGACCGCGTCACGTTCTGGGGTGTGTCGGACCGCGACAGCTGGCTCAACGGATTCCCGGTGCGTGGGCGCACCGACTATCCGCTCCTCTTCGACCGCCGCCTCGCGCCGAAGCCCTGCTACGAGGCCGTTCTCCGCACAGTGACGGAGCGTCCGCCCGTCGCGACCTTCCGCGGATTCTCCTGCCGCGGCGAGGAGAAGCTTCCGCCGTGCGATCCCGCGACGGAGTACCGCAACCCGATTATGGTCGGCATGGCGCCCGATCCGTCGATTACGCGCAAGTGTGACGACTTCTAC
Source organism: uncultured Verrucomicrobiota bacterium (assembly GCA_945834475.1). Classification (GTDB taxonomy): domain Bacteria; phylum Verrucomicrobiota; class Kiritimatiellia; order RFP12; family UBA1067; genus UBA1067. The sequence continues at coordinate 24,070 of CAMAHK010000012.1, read as the reverse complement.
CTGGCGAACAGCTCGTTCAGCTACTATCCGGGCATTCCGGTCTATCACTCGAAAAACCTCGTCGACTGGGACTTCTGCGGCTATGTCGGCGACACGGTCTCGAAGCTCCGGTTCAACAAGGGGCTCGGCCTCTCCGCCGGCGTCTTTGCGCCGGACATCAAGTACAATCCGTACAACGACACGTTCTACCTCATCGTCACGGTGATTGGCGACCGCGGCAACGTCGTCTACAAGTCGAAGGATCCGTACCGGGGCTGGAGCGAGCCGATCAAGGTGCCGGTCGGCGGCATCGACCCGAGCTTCTTCTTCGGGGATGACAAGACCGCCTGGATCCTCAACAACGACGACGCACCGGACGGCAAGGCCGAGTATCCGGGGCACCGCACAGTCCGCATGCGCAAGTACGACCTCATGAAGGACGAATGCGTGCCGGGCACCGAGCGCATCATCATCAACAAGGGGATCCGTCCCGAGGAGAAGCCGATCTGGTGCGAGGGACCGCATCTCTACAAGATCGACGGACGCTACTACGTGATGACTGCAGAAGGCGGCACGGCGGGGTGGCATTCCGAGGTGATGTGGTCGTCGGATGCGGTGGAGGGTCCGTACAAGCCATGCAAGGTGAATCCGATCCTGACCCAGCGTGATCTGCCGGGCGACCGTCCCGAGCCCATTACGGCCGCGGGACACGCGGATCTCTTCCAGACGCCGGGCGGCGACTGGATGGCGGTCTTCCTCGCGATCGACCCCTACAAGAAGGGGAATCGTGACATGTGCAATACGGGACGCAGCACCTTCCTCCTGCCCGTGAAGTGGATCGGCGAGGGCGCCGACCGTCAGCCCGTCATCCTCGACCAGGGTAAGGTCGTCCCCCGAGTCGTCGCCAAGACGGACTGGATGAAAAACAGGGGAAGCGGCGTCCCCGCCGCTTGTACCAAGACCAACCCTCCGATTCCCCTCGCCGGCAACGTCGTCTACACGGACGATTTCACGACTTCCGCGCTCGACTACGGCTGGTTCGGTCTGCGCCGTCCCGCGACGTTCGCGACGACGGGCGACGGACTGCGCCTTGAAGCGACGGACGACGACCTCGACAGCACGGGTACGCCCGCGTATCTCTGCCGGTGGGTCCGCAACAAGGACTTCACGGCCGAAATCGCAGTCGCGTTCGAGCCGAAGTCCGAGCGCGAGCTCGCGGGCCTCACCTATTATCAGAACGAGACCTGCCACTACGAGATTGCGAAGACACTCCGCAACGGCCGGGCGTCCGTCGTGTTGCTGAAGACGGACAAGGGCAAGCGCGAGACGGTCGCGGAGTCCGCGCTGACGCAGCCGGGCGAGCTCAAGGTGCGCTTCGTCTCCCGTGGCAAGGACGTGTCGTTCTTCTATACCGAAGCCGGCGCGGACTGGCAGCCCCTCGGCGGTGTCCAGGACGCCTCGATCCTCTCGACCGATCACGCGGGCGGTTTCGTCGCCGCCACGATCGGGCCTTTCGTCGTCGCGAAGTGAACCGCCCGGGACCAGCCATATGGGTGATTGCCTGCCCGAAGGTTGTTTTGTTAGAATTTTTTGTAAAAGGAATCGTTATGAGACAGACCATCTGCTTGACCTTGATTGGCCTCGTGTTCGCCTGCGGCGCGACCGAACGCATCAACCTCGACGCCGACTGGTGCTTCTCACGCGAAGGAGAGGCGGTCCGTACCGTCAGCGTGCCGCATGACTGGTCGATCGAGGCGGCTCCGAAGGACGGCGCACCGAACGGCAAGGAGTGGGGGTTCTATCCGTCCGGGAAGGCGACGTACGAGAAGCGGTTCGTCCTGACGGAGGAAGACCTCGCGAAGGAACTCGAGCTTGTTTTCGACGGCGTGCTGCGCGCGGCGAAGGTTTCCGTCAACGGCGGCGAACCGGTGCAGGGGAGCCGCTACGGCTACACCGGGTTCCGCGTGCCGCTCCGGGGCAAGGTCCGGGCGGGGGAGAATACGATTGTTGTCTCGATCGATGCGTCCGTGGCACCGGCGAGCCGCTGGTACATGGGCAGCGGCATCGTCCGGTCCGTCTGGCTCGAGAAGCGTTCGGGCGAATACGTGATCCCCGAGTCGCTCGACATTCGGACGCAGACGGTCACGCCCGAGTTTGCGACGGTGCAGTTCACGGCGGCGGTGACGAACACGGCCGGGGGCGCGGCGCATGTCGTCGCGCGTTCGTGCAAGTATCCGAATCCGAAGCTCTGGACGCCCGAGACGCCGCACCTTTACACGGAGGAGTTCTACGGTGAGACGGTCCGTTTCGGTATCCGCACGGTCGAGGTCAACGCGAAGGACGGCTTCCTTCTCAACGGCAAGCCGGTCGAGATCCACGGCGCGTGCGTCCATCACGACCACGGTCCCCTCGGCGCGGCAAGCTATCCCGAGGCCGAGCGCCGCAAGGCGCTGCAGCTCAAGCGCGCGGGCTTCAATGCCGTCCGAACTAGCCACAATCCCGTGAGCGAGGAGTTCCTGACGGCGTGCGACGAGATCGGGCTTCTGGTGATGGACGACATGTTCGACGGACGCGAACGCGCGAAGACGCGGGGCGACTACTGCGAGATTTTCAAGGAAGACTGGCGGAAGGACGTCTCGTGGATCGTCTGCCGTGACCGCGTCCATCCCAGCGTCGTGATGTGGTCCGTCGGCAACGAGATCCTCGAGCGCAACGAGCCGTTTGCGGCCGAGACGACGCGGCAGATGCACGAGCTGATCGACCGTCTCGACGGGACGCGTCCCGTCACGCAGGCGCTGTGCCTCTGGGGTGAAAAGTGGGAAGATCAGGACGCCATGGCCGCCGCGCTCGACGTCGTGGGCTACAACTATCTTGAGTACTTGACCGAGAGCGATCACGCGCGGCTTCCGGAGCGCGTCATCGTCTACACCGAGACGTATCCGAAGGACGCGGCGATGGTCTGGAAGCGCATCCTGAAGCATCCGTACGTGATCGGCGAGTTCGTCTGGACGGGCATCGACTACCTCGGCGAGACGGGCATTGGACGCAACTTCTACACGGACCGCGAGAAGTGGGGCGAACACTATCACAACGTTCCACAATTCCCGTGGCACGGCGCGTACTGCGGCGACATCGACCTGGTCGGCACGCGCAAGCCCGTCTCCCATTACCGCGAGACGCTGTGGAATGCGAAGGCCCCGACGTATCTCGCCGTGCGCGAGCCAGACGGCTGGAAGGGGAAGATCAAGACGACGTCGTGGAGCGTCTGGCCGACGCACGACCACTGGACCTTCGCCGGCTGGGAGGGGAAGCCTGTCGTCGCCGAAGTCTATTCCCGCGCGACGCGCGTCCGTCTCACGCTGAACGGCAAGACCGTCGCGGAGAAGGAGAACGGCGCGGCGAACGCGTATCTCACGTCCTTCGAGCTCGCCTACGCGCCCGGCACGCTCGTTGCGGAGGGCCTGGCGGTGGACGGCACGGTCCTTGACCGCGCGGAACTCAGGACCGCCGGCGAACCGGATCACGTCCGCTACTCCCGCGAGACGATCGGACGCCTCACCTGGGTGACGGCCGAGGTCGTCGACAAGAACGGGACGGTGTGTCCCTACGCAGACCGCGAGATTGACTTCGGCGAGAAGGCGATTGCGACCTGCTCGGGCGACCTGACGGACAACGTGCCGGCGCCCTCGCGGACGCGCAAGGCCTGGCAGGGCCGCGCCCTGGGCATTTTGCGCGGCGTTCGGTGACGACGCTCCTCTTCACCTGGCATTTGGGCGATTGTGCCGAGGCTGTTCTGGAGGCTGTCAGCTTGAGGCGAGGCCTCGGCGGATCGCCTCCGCGACCGCCTCGGCACGCGTTGCGACGTCCATCTTCGCGAAGACGTGCCGAAGGTGCGCCTTGACGGTGTCCACGCTGATCTCGAGAACCGCCGATATGTCCTTGTTGGTGAGTCCGCGCACCGTGAGGCGCAGGAGCTCCAGTTCGCGCGTCGTGAGGTCGGGGAGAGTCTTGCGCATTTCGTAGATTCTCCGCACCCGGTCCGTCATGTACGTCTCTCCGGCTGCCACCTTGTTGACGGCGTCGACGATGATTTCCGGACGGTTGTCCTTCACGACGTAGCCGCGCGCTCCGGCCTCGATTGAGCGGAAGATGTCCTCCTCAGCATCGGATGTCGAGAGCATCAGCACCTTGAGCTTCGGGAAAGCGGCGAGAATCTCGTCAAGCGCGGAGAGTCCGTCGCGTCCAGGCATTCGTATGTCAAGAAGGAGAATGTCTGGATTGTGCTCGCGCACGGCCTTCATGGCCTCGTCTCCATCAGCCGCCTCGGCGACGACTTCGATGTCTGGGTTGATCTTCAGGACGAACCTTAGTCCCATCCTCACGACCGCGTGGTCGTCGGCAATGACGAGTCTTATCATGTCTTCACCTCGATTCTAAAAACATTCCAGCGCTTGCGCGTTTCCCAGAATATCCGTACGCCAGCGCGCTTTGCGCGCTCTCGCATGCCAACGAGCCCGTAGTGGCCAGATTCCGGACCGGGCGCGGACGTCGCGTCGAACGGTTCGCCGTCGTTGAGCAGCCGAATGGTGAAGCCGCCGGGAACCGGATCTGCGACGAGGATGAAGTTCCTGGCGCCGCCGTGCTTGACGGCGTTCGTGTGCGCCTCCTCGATAAGATGCAGTATCGTTGTGAGGAGTTGCGCAGGAATGCGCGCCGGAATGCCGCGCAGCATGTTGCGCACCCTGAAGAGCCCGTGGGCGGAAAGCCGTTTCGCGAATTCGGCGAAGACAGTCTTCGCGTCCTTGTCGAAATTGTCGTCCGAGCGGAGGTTGAATATTGTCTCTCTTATCTCGGCTTTGGCGCGGTCGAGTATTTCGGCGGCGCTTTCGACGGACTCGGCCACGCATGGGGGTGTTTCCGGCGACAGCCTGAGAGAGGTGCGCATGAGCATCCGCGCCGCGGTGAGGTTCTGCTCGATGGAGTCGTGCAGGTCGCTTGCCATCCGCTTGCGTTCCGCCGCGACGGCCTCGAGCCTGCCTCTGCGCCTGTTGGAGACGACGAGACGGGAGACGACAATCGCGGCGAGCGCGAGCGCGGCGACGCTGAGGATCGTGAGGAGGTCGGACAAGAGCGATTCCCTGCGCCTCGACTGCCATTCCGGATCGCTGACGAACGCGATGTCTTTCGGATCGCAGATGTTAAATCTGACAGCGCTGACTTCGGGCATGCGCGCGAGCGGGGTCGATTCCGCAAGGGATATCTCGGCGACGGCCGTTATGTTTGCAAGCGGCATCATCTCCTTGGCGTTGCTGAACGAGTCCGGCAGCTCTCCGCGCAGAAACGCGGGGCAGGTTCTGTCGTCGTCCGAAAGCAGCAGGTCGAATCCGCCGTGCGCGGGCGTGGCGGAGATGACGCGCGCGGTGAAGCGCACGCGGCGCCAGCCGAAGTCCTTGAGTCCTCCGTCGAAACGACCTACCGGCCAGAGGCTGTAATGCGCCATCTTTACATCCACCGGCTCGGGCAGTGTGTTCCTTCCTGTTGTTCTGCATACGGCTCCGTGCAGTTCCCCGAAGCCGCCGATGGAAACAGGGAAGCCGGCTACCTCTACGGCGTCGCCGACCTTGGCCTCGTGCTTTCCGCTGCACGCCACCTTGATTCCGCGTCCCCCGTCCTGCATGAAGAACACGTCATCAGACGCAACGAACGTGACCGTTCCGCGAACCTTCTTGGCGTGTCCGTCGTACGGAGTCGGCGAGTACGAGAGGATTTTGGAAAGTTTGGTCTCAGGGATGTCGAAGAGCGACGAAGGGGCTTTTTTCGCCACCTTTATGTCCGAGGCATCGCCAACCTCAAGCCTCACCCCGAGGAACTCTGCGCGGAGGTTGAAGAGGCTCATGGCGCATCCCGATATCTCAAGCTCGGCGTCGACAGCATGCGTCCAGTGGTCGGGTCCGCCGGGGACTCTGGCGACGAAGCGTCCGTCGGGCGTGTTGAGGAGGAGTGCCGTTCCGGACTCCGTCTCCCCGACTCTGCGTGGAGCTACTACGGATTTCACGAGTACGCCGCGGAGTGTCACGCGGGTGTTGTCCATCGCTCCCCATCCGAGGTCGGCCAGGCGTGTGTGAGGGGCCGGGGGAAGAGAGGCCTCGCCTATCTTGCTGATGACGTCGGCCTTGATTCCGGGGGCGAAGGAGAGGCAAGCTGTCCTGCCTCGGATCTCCACGACATCGCCTTGCTTCAACCTGTCTGAGCCTTCGAGGCGCGAACTTGTCAGCATCTGCGTCTCGCCGAGGAAGTAGACGCCGCGTCCGTTGGGGTTTTCCGGGTCTGCTGCGACGCCCGAGTTGGTGCGCCATTCCGTGGCTACCGTGACGACACCGGTCGCGACCACTTCGCGTCCGAACTCCGCCTCGTCGCGCGACATACGCGCGACGTCCGTAAGCGAGAGGGCCGCAATCAAAAGGGCGGTAGCTTGCATAGCATTAGATTACAATTTTCCGGAGCGGATGTCAACGGCGGAGAATGTCACACCTTTGAGTGATATTCCTTTCTCTGGGCAAAATGGTATGATAGAGCCGCATACGAAAGGAACGCCACAATGAAGAATGTGCTCATGTCGGTTACTCTCGCGTCCGCCGTCGCCCTGCTTTCGCAGTGCGCAGCGGCGGAAAACGTCACCTATCGTCTGGAGGATCTCGACCTTTCCACGATGACGAAGGGCAGCAACGCTGTCAATAAGAACCAGTCGACGGATGGCAAGCCACTGACGATAAACGGGGTGGGATACGAAAAAGGCGTCGGCACTCATGCCGAGAGTCATTATGTCATCAGGTTGAACGGCAAGGGCGTTAGCTTCAAGGCGAAGGGCGGTCTTGACGACGAGCAGCTTGAAAATGGCACCCCGCGCTCAAACGGGGTGATTTTCAAGGTCGTCAACCTCGACAGCAACACCGAAATTGCGTCCACTGGTGTTGTGTACGGCGGAACAGATGCGGTTTCTCTTACGCAAACAAGCGACAGCAGCGAGACAATCAATCTGGCCGGAATCCAGAAAATAGACCTCGTAGTCGATCCGAATGGAGATAACGGCTGGGATCACGCCGACTGGGTGGAGACCGAGCTCGTATGCTCGGAGGCGATATTCGTTGACGAGACGAAGCGTCTGTGGAATGCGACGGAGAGCGGAAAGTCCATTACCGATGGAGCTGCGTGGTTCCCGACGTTTACAGGCGGCTATCCAACACACTGCGACTTTTTCGCGATAAACAGCGAGACGCCAGCCGCGCTCTCTGTCGGCGAGTCGTTTGCGGCCAAGAAGTTTAGGGTTGGATACGGCGTCACGCTGAATGATTTTGGAGATTTTGTCGAGAATGCTGCAAGCGACCTTGGTGCAGTTTTCAACATGACGGGCGGTTCGCTCGATGTCATCGATGAACTGTCTATAGGTGCGGGATATGCGGACAACCGCAACTGCATTATGAAGGTCACTGGTGGAAAGGTGTCTGCAGGCAAGCTCATCATGGGCAATTGCGCGTCGAATGGCGGCAAGTACAACGGACTGACGATCGACGGAGCTGGAGCTGAGATGGAGTTGAATCTCGGCGAATCCAATATGTCGCAGTGGGGGCAAGGCAATTCGAAGATCGAAATCAAAAACGGCGGAAAACTCACGAGCAAATCCCGCTTCACTGTAGGGGCGTCTGGATTCGCGACCGTAACGGTCGAGGGAAAAGACAGCTCGTTCATATCGTCCGGTAATCTCCATATCGCCCAGGAGTCCTCTGCCACAGGTGTTGTGCATGTCGTGTCCGGCACGCTTCAGGCCGGCAATGACATCTACGTCGGCAACAAGGGCTTCGGAACTTTGACAATCGACGGAGGAACTGTCTCCTGCACGTGGTGGCTCGACTTCAACCGCGAGGAGGGCAGTTCTTCCGAGCATGGCGGCGTCGTTAACTTTAACGGAGGCGTGCTGAACGTCGGCAAGATCCACAGCGTGAGAGGTCCGTCCACCTTCAACTGGAACGGAGGCACTTACAAACCCAACGGAAATGAGAGTGACTGCTTTGATGCTTCCGAAGGGCTTACCGTGAACGTCCTCGCACGTGGCGCGGTCCTTGACACCTCCAGCTGTTCAGAGAAGAGCAAAGAGAGCAAAATCGCTTCGGCGCTTGCCGGCTCCGGCTTCTTCAGAAAGATCGGATCAGGAACAGGCAAACTGACAGGTTCTGTCGATCTTAGGCGTGGATTCGTCGTGGAACAGGGGACGCTGAAGATAACTGGAACGATCGCCTCCACGGCCACGACTCCGCTGAAGGAGATATCCGTCGCGAACGGTGCGTCGCTCGACTTGAACGAACAGACGGTCCATGTCCTGGCATACAAGGTTGGTGGCATTGAGAAGGAGGCCGGCACATATTCCGAGCAGAACGGAACGATCATCGTCATCGCCGCAGACACGACTCCTGTTTCGGCGGTCTGGACGAACGAATCTGGTGATGGTGATGTCGCCAATGCCGCAAACTGGGAGACGCGCAATAAGGACGGTGTTCTTCTTTACGATGTCCTGCCTACTGCTTCCACTGTCGTGACAGTACCATACGAAGGCAGGCTTGAGAAACTCGGCGAGTTCAATTCCGCAGAGACGATTCTCTCCGTCTCCGGCGCAGCGACGCTTGCCGGCTTCGCCGCGGCTCCTGTCATCGCGAAGTCCGCTGTCGGCTGGTACGACGCGTCGGACCGTGCGTCGCTGACGGTTGCGGATGACGGCACCGTGAACGGAATCGACAACAAGGGTTCCTCGAGCGTCGATCTCGACCTCGCTCTTGCAGAGCCGGGTCAGTCGCGCCAGCCGTCGTACGATCCGGCGAAGTGGAGCCTGAACGGGCTGCCTGTCATTGCCTTCACGAACGCCTACGGTTTCGCATCGAAGGACGAGACGGGAATCGCAAGCTCCGCCGACAAGACGATTATGGTCGTCTCGCGCCATCAGTGCAACACGTTCCACAAATACGACGAAAGCGGGGCGGAGACGGTCGAGTATTATAACGAGATGATGCCGCTCGGAATCGAAAGCACAACCGATGACAACAATGGGTTCCGCATTGAAGACTGCTACTGGGGATGGCGCCTGAGCTACTGGGACGAAGGGATCGAGACAGCCAAATTCAGAGAACTCGGAAAGGGATCGATCACGGCGAGCAGTCATTCCAACAACGAGCGCTGGCAGATTTGGGATATGGGCATTAAGGACATGCTAGTGCAGGCGCATTGCTGGGATTCCGACACAGGCAATCTTGGAACGTCCGCGTCCGAGACGATTTCCGCTGCGAGCGAAAGGACCGACAACAAGATATACCTCGGCTACAGAAAGTTCTACAGTAGCTCTTCGTCCGGATTCATCGCCGAAGCGTTCGTGTTCGACAAGGCGCTTGCGGAAGGCGAGCTTGCGACAATGCGCGACTATCTGCAGCAGAAGTGGTTCTCGTCCGATTCAGTCTCCACGATCCCTGAATCGCTGAGGCTTGAAAGCGGTGCGTCGCTCAATCTTAACGGAAGGCCGGTCGAGTTTGCGAAGGTGTATGGCGGCGGAACGCTGTCGAACGGCGCAGCGACAATTACGGACGCCTTGGTCGTCACTGTCAACGACGACGGAATGATCGCTCCGCTTGCTGTTGACGGCGCTCTTGTGATCGGCAAGAACGCGAAGATTGTCGTGAAGAACGCGAAGAAGCTGGTCGGGCTGAACCCCGTCGTCGTGGCGAGCGCGACAGAGGGAATCACGGGCGCATTCGCATCGGCGGTGTCCGATCCGGAGGGGCTGCCCCTTCGGTCCGTAAAGTCCGCTGACGGCAAAAGCATAACTATCGCGCGGCGCGGTGGACTGATAGTGATAGTTCAGTAATGGTTTACAATAACAGGATGAAAATGAAAACGACTTTGACGGCATTGGCGGCAGCGGGAATCGCGGCCACGGCATTTGGAGGCGTCCGGATCGCAATCGATCCCGGCGCGAAGGGACACGACGTTCCGAAGACGCTGTACGGAATCTTCTTCGAGGACATCAACCATGCGGCGGACGGCGGGGTGTATCCAGAGCTGATCGAGAACCGCGGATTCGACTGGAAGACGAAGGATCTCGAGGGTTGGCAGACCGACTTCCGCGGAGACGCGATGGCACGTGTATCGCTTCAGGACGGACGCCCCGTGCATCCCGCGACGGCGCGCCACCTGCGCATCGAGTGCTTTGGCGCTGGCGATGGATGCGGCGTGAAGAACTTCGGCTACGGCGGCGTCAGCGTGGAGGCGGGGAAGAAATACGACCTCACGTTCTATGCGCGCGGACTCGACGGCTACAGGGGCGGCTTGAGGTGCGTCCTCGAACGCGGCGGACGCGTCCTCTGCGAGGCGAAGGTCGCCAATAGCGACATGAGTGTCGCGCCGGCAAAGGAGTCCGTCGACTTCGAGCTCCCCGAGTGGAAGCGACATGCGTTTGTGTTCGAGCCGCGTGAGACGGTCTCGGACGGCACCTTCTCGATTCTCCTCGATGCGCCCGGTGCGGTCGAAATCGAGCAGGTGTCACTGTATCCGCAGGACACGTTCAACGGGAGGAAGAACGGACTTCGCAAAGACCTTGTGCAGTGGCTGAAGGACATGAAGCCTGGCGTCCTGCGATTCCCGGGCGGATGCATCGCCGAGGGCCACGACTTCCAGCACTGGTTCGACTGGAAGCGCACCGTCGGCGCGCTCGAGCGACGCGAGACGATCTGGAACACGTGGGGGTACTGGCAGTCGATGGGGCTCGGCTACTACGAGTACTTCTGCCTTGCCGAGGATATCGGCGCGGAGCCGCTCCCCATCTGCATCGCAGGCCTCACGTGCCAGTTCCGCGGGCCCAAGTTCGCACCGATGGAGTCGATGGAATACTTTGCGGACAACATCTGCGACCTCATCGACTTCGCGAACGCAGATCCCGAGACTAACGTCTGGGGGAAGCTCAGGGCCGACATGGGGCATCCGGCGCCGTTCAACCTCAAGTATGTCGGAATCGGAAACGAAAACTGGGACAAGGTGTTCCTCGACCGCTATCTCGCAGTCTCGGAAATCGTAAGGAAGCGCCATCCCGAAATTCGAATCGTCTCCTCCTCCGGCGCGCAGCCGGGCGGCAGGGAGTTCGAGCTCGCGTGGAGCACCCTCACGGACAGGACGGCCGATGTCATCGACGAGCATTACTACATCGAGCCGCACTGGATGATCGACACGGAGTCGCGCTACGACAAATACGCGCGCGCCGGGAAGCCGCATGTCTATGCCGGAGAATACGCGGCGCATGAGCCGGACCGTGCGAACAACCTGCATTCCGCCCTCTGCGAGGCCGTCGCGATGACGGGATTCGAGCGCAACTCGGACGTCGTCGAGATGACGAGCTACGCGCCGCTCTTCAACAAGGTGGGGTGGAACGGATGGAAGCCCGACCTGATCTGGTTCGACAACCTCAAGTCGTTCGGAACTCCCAACTACTACGTGCAGAAGATGTTCTCCGCGAACCGTCCGACGAAGTACCGTCCGTCGGCGGCGGAAGGCGCTGAAAACTATCCGAAGCCGAAGGGTGCCGTAGGCTTCAGCATGTGGACGAGCGTTGCCGAGTTCAAGGACATCAAGGTGACTGCTGCGGACGGAGGAACGCTCTTCAAAGGCTTCCCCGAGATTGAGAAGTGCCCGCGCGGACCCGGCGCGCGCTGGCGCATGGTCGACGGAGCGATGCGTCAGGAGAACGGCGAGGCGACCTGGGACAGCGAGATCACGTTCGGAGATTCTGGATGGCGCGACTACGACTTCACGTGCAGGGCGAGGAAGGTTTCCGGAAGAGAGGGGTTCACGCTGCGCTTCTGCGTCGAGACAAAACGCAGCCTTACCCTGAACATCGGCGGGTGGGGCAATACGCGCACAGCTCTCCAGAGCGGAGGATACGAAATACCGGAATCGGCATCTTGTCCGTTCACTGTCGAGGAGGGGCGTTGGTACGACGTCGCGGTCTCGGTTCGCGGAGGAAAGGTGTCCGCGAAGATCGACGGCAAGGCACTGTGGGATGACGTCGAGGTCGCGAGCAAGCCGCTGAGGACGTTCTACCACGTCTGCGGAATGGACGAGTCGACGAACGAATACATCGTCAAATGCGTCAACCTTGACGCGGATGGACGCCGCAGGGTCACCGTGGACTTTGGTGAAAGGCTTCCGTCCGGATTGGTCAAGATCGAGTCTCTCTCCGGCGATCCGAAGGTCGTCAACGATCTCGGCAATCCGACGCGCTGTGCAACGAAGCTTTCCACGGCGTCGTTTGCCGGAGGGACGTCTTTCACCTCCGAAGTCGAGCCGTTCTCCCTCACCGTGTTCAGGATCGGCAGGTAATGCACATCATCAGGCAAGGGACCGCCGGAGATGAAATCTAAGTCATGGTTCGTGATTGCAGCGACAATCGCCGCCGTGCAGTGCGCGCACTGCACGGCGCTTGCCGCTCCGCTGCCGCCAATCCACGTGCAGGGGCGACATTTCGTCGACGACCGGGGGAACTGCGTGCGCATGGGCGGAGTGATGCAGTCCATCAACTCGTATTTCAACGACAACGAATGGGGATGGGGCAGCGGCGACCACCTCATTCCGCGCATGCTTGAGTACTACGACAAGACGACAAAGGCGCTGACGGATCGTTCGCAGGGGTGCTACGTAAACATGGTGCGGCTCACGGACGACGGATGGTGGACGCAGGACGACAATCTCAAACCGTCGAAGGACGCGCCGCACTTTTACGCCTGCGACTGGTCGAAGTACGACCGCTATGTCGAGAAAGTACTCGTCCCGGTCACGACGAACGCTGTTGCGCACGGGCTCTACGTGATCATCCGTCCGTCGTACAACACGCCTGGTGACACGAAGGTCGGAGACGACTACCAGAAGCACCTGCTGAAGGAATGGGAGCATCTCGCTGCGAACAAGGTTCTGCAGAAGCTCGCCGGACGCGTCCTCTTCGAGCTGGAGAACGAGCCGATAAAGATCGAGCCGCGCGAAGGGATGCCGCGCGAAAGCGCACTTGCGGAATACATGCAGCCCATGATAGACGTTATTCGCGCGAAGGGCTTCAAGGGGCCGATCCTCGCGCCGGGCCTCTATTGGCAGTCAAACTTCGAGGACTACGCGAAGTATCCGCTGCGGGACGGCAATCTCGGCTATGCCGTGCATGCCTATCCGGGATGGTACGATCAGAACGACGACAACGCCGATGTCGAGAAGTTCCTTGCGCGCTTCCGCCAGCTTGTGCCGGTTGCGGACTTTGCGCCGATTGTGGTTACCGAAGTGGACTGGAGCCCGATAAAGCCCGGCAAGGGCAAGAACAACGAGTTCGGGCAGTGGGTGCCGGAGAACTGGGGCACGTGGGGAACGGGGTCGTCGTCAAAATGGGGGCGCGCGTATATCGGCACGATTGAAAAGCTTGGCAACGTGTCCACGCTCGCAGGGGATGCGCGCGTTCTCTTCGAGGTCAAGAAGTACCTTGAGACGGGGAAGTTCGAGCTGCGATTCGGCGGAGAGAAGGAATGCTGCGGGGCGGCTTTCGCACAGCTGTTCAGGAAGTGGGCGAACGCCCCGAAGAGAAAGGCACCGAAAAGCGCGACGTTCCGCAACCCGGTCATCCTGGCGGACTGTCCCGATCCGAGCATGTGCCGCGCGGGAGACTACATCTACATGGTCACGACGACGATGCACTTCATGCCTGGCGCGCCGGTGATGCGTTCCAAGGACATGGTGCACTGGGAGATCGTGTCCTATATCTTTGACGGAATCGATTCGCCGGAGTATTCGTTCGAGGCCGAGAACGGAAAGACGGGATACGGCGCCGGACAGTGGGCGACGTCGATCGTCCACCACAAGGGGAAGTTCTACGCATGGTTCATCGTCAACGACGTCGGCGGCTTCATGTATACCGCAGACAGACCCGAAGGTCCGTGGCGGCTTCTCAGCCGCGGTCCGTATCTGCACGACGGCTCGCTTGTGTTCGATGACGACGGAAGGGTGTACGTGTTCCATGGCTCCGGGCGTGTCACCGAGATGAAGGAAGACCTGACCGGCGCAAAGCCCGGCGGACTTGACCGGCAGCTCTTCGAGCGCGGGGAGGAGACGGCGCTGCTCGAGGGCTCCGCCGCTTTCAAGAAGGACGGATACTACTACCTGATGATGGTGTCCTGCTTTCTGCCGAACCATCCGAGGCGGGAGGTGTGCTATCGCTCGAAATCCCTTGATGGCGAATGGGAGAAGAAGGTCATACTCGAGACGGAGTTCGAGAACTGGGGTGGCGTGGGGCAGGGATCCGTCGTGCAGTGTCCGGACGGAAAATGGCGCGCGATGATGTTCCAGGACCGTGGCGGCCTCGGGAGGATCCCGTGTCTGATGGGCGTGACGTGGAAAGACGGATGGCCGATCCTCGGCAACCGGGAGGGGAAGATTCCCAGCGATTTCACCAAGCCGTATCCGTCGCTTTCCGGGATTGTCGGATCGGACGGATTCAGAAAGAAGACGCTTGATCTCAGGTGGCAGTGGAACCACAATCCGCTCGACGGCGCATGGTCGTTCGAGGAGCGCCCAGGCTGGCTGCGGCTCAAGGCGCGGAAGGTTGTGCCGAACATTTTCCTTGCGCGCAATACGCTGACGCAGCGCATGATAGGTCCGCAGTGCGAAGGTGAAATCAGAATGGATGTTTCGAAGATGAAGAACGGTGACCGCGCCGGACTTGCCGCGCTCCAGTCCGACAGCGCCGTGCTTGCCGTCGTCTGCGAAAACAGCAGGAAGCGGCTTGTCATGAGCGAGGAGAAAAGCGTGTTCGAGGAAGGACGCAGAAATCCGCGCGCCGAGGTTTCGGAAAAGGAGTCCGTGCCGCTTTCGTCCGACATTGTCTACTTGCGCATACGGACGGATTTCCGCCCTGGACAGGACTGGGCCGAGATGGACTGGAGCCCCGACCGAAAGACGTGGCGCCGAATCGGCACGCGCTTCCCCTTGCGCTTCGACTGGACGCGCATGTTCGTGGGCTCGCGCTTTGCGATATTCTGCTATCCGACGAAATCTCCCGGCGGATATGTAGACGTCGACTACTTCCGGTTCTCCTGCGAAGGACACGAGAAGTAGTCTCATACCTTTGTGTGATATCGCTTTGGTGAACGTCTTTGATATACTAGGATTGAGTTGCGAGGAATAGCACATGTTGCGTACCTCGCGTGTGGCAAAAGAAAACAGGAGCATTGAATGAAGACGCTAATGTTGGCCGTTGTAACCGCGGCAGTCGTCTCGGCAGGCGCCGCGACGGACGTGAAGGTCGAATTCTGGCGCGACGACATCGTCAGGATTCTCAAGATTCCGGAAGGCGGCAAGTCGCCGGAGAAGAGCTATGTCGTCACCGCAAAGCCTGAGAAGGTGGCCGTTGCGAAGTCCGAAAAGGACGGTGCGGCGACGTATTCCTCGGCGAAGCTCCGCGTCACGGTCGATGCGGAAGGGCGCGTCGCATTTGCCGCGGCGGACGGCACTCCGCTTCTCGCAGAGGAGGACACGACCTTCACGCCGCGGGCGAAGGGCGATCCGGACGAGAACAGCTTCTCGGTGCGCCAGGCGTGGCTTCTGGACGGCGACGAGCCTGTGTACGGACTCGGCATCGTGCAGGAGGATTCCATCTCCCGCCGCGGCATCACGAAGAAGGTTCTGCAGGACAACATCGAGGACTACTCTCCCGTGTTTCAGTCCATCAAGGGATGGGGAGTCTTCATTGACAACTCGTCCATCGCGGAATACAAGGAGCTGAATGGAGTCATGTCCTACACGAGCGAGGTAGGCGACGCGAGCGACTACTACTTCATGTACGGAGGCTCTTCGGATGGCGTCGTGCGTCAGATACGCTGGCTCTCCGGTGAGGTGCCGATGCTACCGAAGTGGTCGCTCGGCTACTATGTGAGCCGCGAGCGCTACACAAGCTGGGCGCAGCTCGCGGAGATTGTCGATGAGCACCGAAAGCGCGACATCCCGATGGACTGCATCGTGCAGGACTGGCAGTACTGGGGCGGAAACGAGAACTGGAATGCGCTTGATTTCATCGCCGACGGATTCAAGGACAATCCCGAGGCGGGCGTGAAGGCCGTCCACGACCGCAATGCGAAGCTCATGATCTCGTTCTGGCCTGACTTCGGTCCGAACGCAAAGCCCAACAAGGACTTCAAGGACCGCGGCTGGTACTTCAAGGACTTCGTGACATGGCCGCGCGACGAGGGCGTGATTGTCTACGACGCGTTCAACCCCGCCGCGCGCGATCTCTACTGGAAGTACGTGCGCCGTCTCGTTGACTGCGGAATCGACGCGTGGTGGATGGACTCCACCGAGCCGGACCACTGGCCGCACACGAAGGAGAGCTTCGACGCGCCGACTTTCCTCGGCAGCTACCGCCGCGTCTGCAACCTCTTTCCGCTCATGACCGTTGGCGGAATCTACGACCACCAGCGCGCAGACGAGCCGGACGGACGCCGCCGCGTGTCGATCATGACGCGCAGCTGCTTCACAGGGCTCCAGCGCACCGGCGCGAACACATGGTCGGGTGACGTCGATTCGAAGTGGGAGGTGCTCAGGAAGCAGATTCCGGCAGGACTCGGCTTCGGCCTCACGGGCAATCCGAATTTCAACACCGACATCGGCGGATTCCATCCGTGGCACTTCAGCGGATACCCGGGCGGCATACTCAAGTGCCCCGAATTCATCGAGCTGAACGTTCGCTGGATGCAGTATGCGCTGTTTAATCCGATCTTCCGCAGCCACGGCACGGGCGCGCCGCGCGAGATATGGCAGTTCGGCGAGAAGGGCACGCCGGCGTACGACGCGATGGTTCAGGCAGTGAAGCTCCGCTACCGCTTCATGCCGTATCTCTACTCTACCGCGCGCTGGGTGTCGAAGGACGGCGGCACGATGATGCGCCCGCTCTTCGCAGAGTACCGCGCAGATCCCGGAACGTGGGAGGTTTCGGACCAGTTCCTCTTCGGAACCGAGCTGATGGCCGCGCCTGTCGTGCGCTACCGCGCTGGCCAGAGGCGCGTGTATCTTCCGGCAGGGACGAAATGGACGTCGTTCTTCGACGGACGCGTCTTCGAGGGCGGAAGGTGGATTGCCGAGGACGTCTCGCTTGACACGATTCCGCTCTACGCGAAGGCGGGCGCGATCGTCCCGATGGGTCCTGTCATGCAGTATGTCGACGAGGTGAAGAATCCGGCTGTCGAGATTAGGGTCTTCCCTGGAGCGGACGGATCGTTCACGCTGTACGACGATGCTGGCGACGGCTATCAGTACGAGAAGGGCGAGTTCAGCGAGATTCCGCTAAAATGGGATGACGCGAAGAAGACGCTGACGATCGGCGCGCGCCGCGGTTCCTATTCCGGCATGGCGAAGACGCGCGAGTTCCGTGTCATCTGCGGCGCATGCTCGAAGACGGTCCGCTACGACGGCAGCCCAGTCGCTGTTGCGGTGCAGTAAGCGGTTCTTCGCTTTCATTCGTCGGCCCTGCAATACTCCATTGGTGTGATTGAGCCGAAGGGGATTCCTTTGGTACAATGTGGGCATGCAAAGACATCATATCCTGAATCTTCTTGCTCTGCCCGTAATCGTTATGATTGTGGGAACTGCGTCGGCCGCCGGATGGGAACTTAAGTATGAAGTTCCCGCCGGAATCTGGGAGGAGGCGCTGCCGCTCGGCTCGGGCTCGATCGGGGCGATGGTCTGGGGCGGCGTGGCCCACGAGACCGTCGACTTGAACGAGGACACCGTCTGGAGTGGCTCGCCAAACTCCAATGTGAATCCCGCCTTCCGTGCGCGACTTGACGATGTGCGCAAGGCGATTCTTGAGGGGCGTCTCAATGACGCGAAGCCAGATTCGTTCCCGGGATCATTCAACCACGGCATGAACTACCAGTTCCCCGGTTCGCTCGAGCTCGACTTCGACGGGCTCGCCGATACGGCGGAGAAGTACCTGCGCACGCTCTCTCTCGACGACGCCTGCGCCCGCGTCGCGTTCTCCGCCGGGGGCATCCGTCACAAGCGCATGGCGTTTACGCCGCTTGGCAAGGGCGGCTTCGCGTACTGTCTTTCCGCAGGTAGTAATGGCGCGCTGTCGTTCCGCGCGTCGCTGAAGCGCGCGCACGACAATGCCGTGACGAAGGTCGAGGACGGCGTGCTTGCGCTGCGCGGCGTGACGTCCGACAAGGACGGCGTTCCCGGCAAGGTCCGTTATACCGTCCTCGTCAGGATCGCGGAATGCGACGGAACGGTCTCCGCGGAGGGCGATGCGCTGCGCGTTGTCAATGCGTCCAAGGCGACCGTGTTCGTCTCCATCGGCACGAGCTTCCGCCGGTACGACGACATCTCCGGCGACGCGGACGCGGTGGCGCAAGCTCGCCTTGCCGAGCTGACTGGCGTGGGGACGCGGAAGCTGTTCGCCGAACACGGCAGGGCCTATCGCGCCCAGGCCGACCGCTGCACGCTCGATCTCGGTCCGGACCGCTTTCCGCAGAAGACGACAGACCGCCGTCTCGCCGACTTCGCGAAGACGGACGATCCGTACTTCGCCGCGCTCTACTTCCGTTTCGGGCGTTATCTCCTGATCTCCTGTTCGCAGCCCGGAACCCAGCCCGCCAACCTCCAGGGGGTGTGGAACCGCAGCCTGACCCCGCCGTGGTGCTCGAAGTACACCGTGAACATCAACACGGAGATGAACTACTGGCCGAGCGAGGCGACCAACTTGCCAGAGCTTTCCGAGCCGCTGTTCAAGATGATCCGCGAGCTGAGCGTGACCGGTGCGAAGGCGGCGGCGGAACTCTATGGCGCGAAGGGTTGGGTCACCCACCACAACACCGACATCTGGCGCATCGCCGGGCCGGTTGACAGCTATCTCGCGTGCGGCTGGTGGCCTTCTGGCGGCGGGTGGCTATCGACGCATCTGTGGGAGCACTATCTCTATACGCTTGACAAGGACTTTCTGGCGCAGGCCTATCCGATGCTCAGGGGCGCGGCCGAGTTCTACGACACGTTCGCCGTCGTCAATCCCGCGACTGGAAGACTGGCCTTCGCGCCGTCGAACTCTCCCGAGAACGCGGCGTACGGGCGGCCGCATGGCCTTGACGCCACGTGCACGATGGATATGGCGATTGTCCGCGACGTCTGGAACGCGGTCATCGCCTCTTCGCGCATTCTCGATCGTGACGCGGACTACGCCGCGCATCTTGCGAAGCGTATCGATCAGCTCGAACCGTACCATGTCGGCAACTGGGGTCAGCTGCAGGAGTGGGGTCAGGACGTCGATGTGCCGTGGGACACCCACCGCCACGTCTCCCACCTGTACGGGCTCTATCCGTCCGCGCAGATCACGCCCGAGACCCCTGAGTTCTTCAACGCGGCGCGTGTCTCGCTCGAGAAGCGCGGCGACGTCTCGACCGGCTGGGCGATGGGTTGGCGCGTGTGCCTCTGGGCGCGTCTTCTCGACGGCGACCACGCCTTCAAGCTCATCCGCAATCAGCTTACGCCGCTCGGCGGTGCTGCCGGCGTGCGGCATGGTGACGGCGGGACGTATCCGAATCTCTTCGATGCGCATCCGCCGTTCCAGATCGACGGCAACTTCGGATGCACGGCCGGCATCGCCGAGATGCTCGTGCAGAGTCATCGCGGATTCGTCGAGCTGCTGCCGGCCCTGCCGTCCGCCTGGCCGAACGGCTCGGCGAAGGGATTCCGCGCCCGCGGCGGCTGGACGGTTGACTTCGCGTGGAAGAACGGCGCGGTGACGTCCTGCACGGTCAGGGCCGGCGTCGGCGGCAGGCTGAAGCTGCGGATCAACGGGCGTGACGCGGAATACGATGTGAAGCCCGGCGCGACGCTCTGTCCGAAGATTTCGCAGCCCTCGGCTTCGTCAGCGACACGACCCCACGCCGATCGACCGCATGCCGGTGTGTATAATTGACGGGATAACAATGGAGAAGCCTAAATGAAAAAGTCGTTTGTATTGTCGTTGGCCATGATTGCCGCGGGAGTTGCAGCTGCGGACGTCGCGGTGAAGGGGCCTGACGGACGTCTAGAGTTCCGTCTCAGGGCGGAGAACGGCGTGCCGCAGTGGAGCGCAGCGTACGACGGACGGTCCGTCGCGGAATGGTCTCCACTCGGACTTGAAACCGAATACGGCGACTTCACGAAGGGCGTGAAGCTTGGCGAGGGGAAGAAGAGATGCTTTCGTGACGCGTACACCCTGCCGCAGGGCAAGCGATCAAAGGTCAAGGTAGAAATGAACATGGCCGTTGTGCCGCTGCTCGCGGACAACGCGAAGCTTGGCTTTGAGGTGCGTGTCGGAAAGAACGACCTCGCGTTCCGGTACTTCGTCGAGAAGGCGACTACGGTGCGCCGCGAGGCGACGGGCTTCGCGTTCGCGTCAGGCGCGAAGATGTTCGCGACGCAGCAGTCCAAGCCGATGACGGGCTTCGCGCAGACGAAGCCGAGCTACGAGGAGACGTATGTCTACGACGCAGAACTCGGCACCAAGTCTGGCAACGGCGAGGGCTGGACGTTTCCAATGCTGATGCGCCTCCCGGGCGATGGCGGGGCGAAGGACCTCTGGGCGCTTGTGTCCGAAACCGGGACAGACGGAAACTACTGCGGCTGCAGGCTTGCGGACTGGGAGAAGGGATGCTTCCGCGTTGCGTTCCCGATGCCGGGCGAGGCGCGCGGGCAGGGCGCAGTGGAGCCTAAGTGCGCGGCGAGGACCTCGACTCCGTGGCGCACGCTGACGGTCGGCGATTCGCTCGCGCCCATCGTCGAGACGACGATCGCGTACGACGTCGTGAAGCCCGTCGTCCCCGCGCCGAAGAAGCCGTACAAGTTCGGACGCGGCTCGTGGAGCTGGATCGTGTGGGACGACGCGTCGATGAACGCGGCGGATCAGCGCAAGTTCATTGACCTCGCGGCGGAGATGGGGTGGGAGCACATCCTCATCGACGCGTTCTGGGACCGCATCCCTGCGGAGGAGTTTGACGAGCTTCTCGCGTATGCGAAGGAAAGGAAGGTCGCGGTCTACCTCTGGTATAACTCGAACGGAGACTGGAACGCCGCGCCGCAGACGCCGAAGGACAGGTTCAACACGCGCGAGTCGACGGAGAAGGAGATGGCGTGGCTCGCGTCGAAGGGCGTGCGCGGCGTCAAGGTCGACTTCTGGGGCGGGGACAAGCAGTTCGTCATCGCGAAGTACTGCGAGCTCTTCGAAATCGCCAACAAGCACCACATACAGGTGATTGTCCACGGCTGCACGCTGCCGCGCGGATGGGAGAGGATGTATCCGAACTTCGTCGGCGCGGAGGCGCTTCTCGCGAGCGAGAACGCGAAATTCTCCGACTGGGGAATGGGCTCTACGCCGCAGTGGGCCGCGACGCATCCGTTTTGCCGCAACGCCTTCGCGATCGCCGAGTACGGTCCGGTATTCCTCAACAAGTTCCTGCGCTCGGACAACAAGTCGGGCGTGAAGAGGATTACGACGGACGGCTTCGAGCTCGCAACTGCCGTCACATACCAGAATCCGGTGCAGAACTTCGCGCTCACCCCCAACAACCTGACGGACGCGCCGCGCGATAGCATCGAGTTCATGAAGAAGGTCCCAACAGTGTGGGACGAGTCGCGCTACGTTGCGGGCTATCCCGGGAAGTTCGCGGTTATCGCGCGCCGCAGCGGAAAGACGTGGTATGTCGCGGGCGTTGCGGCTGAAGACGTCGAGACTGAGATCGACCTCTCCTTCGCCGGCGGAACGCGCGAGAAGATCAAGATCGCCCGCGCCGATGGATTCGTGCGGACGCTTGCAGCCGCTGGCAAGTCAACACCGCGCCAGCGGTATTGACTGACCGGGGTGGGGGAGGGTCAGACTTGATTGCCATAGTAAATTGCCATAACTATGCGACAAAGGAGGTGGGTGGTCTTGCGGATTTCGATTATTTCCGCGTCGATGCCCCGCTGCATGAGGTGCGGTGAATTTCTGGGACGACATCGGCGCGGCGGGCGTCTATCCGCCGTCGAGCGCGGAATTTTGCTAAAATCTCCGCGTATGAAAACACTGTACATAGCCGCATTGGCGCTTGCATTCGCGTTAGCCGTCCGGGAAGCACATGCCGGCCGAGTCGTAACGCCGCTCGACGGGAACGACTGGACGCTTGACGGGCTGCCCGTCCTCGTGCCGAACAGCTGGAACAAGCTCGACGCGTCCGACGGATGGCCGAAGGGACTCGACGCGCCGCGCGGGGATTCTTCCGTTTCGTCCCCAAGCTACGCCCGGAGGAAGGGCGTCTATTCAAGGGCTCTTCCTGACGCCATGCCGGGGCGGCGCTACTTCCTCCGCTGCGAGGGTGCGTCGCAGGTCGCGACGGTGCGCGTAAACGGCGTTGCCGTCGGAACGCACAAGGGCGCGTTCACGGCTTTCTGCTTCGAGGTGACGGATGTTCTCAGGTCCACCGGAAACAAACTGGAGGTAGAGGTTTCCAACGAATACGATCCGGCGATACCCCCGGCTTCGGGCGACTTCTCGATGTGCGGCGGACTCTATCGTTCGGTTTGGCTCGTCGAAACCGACCCCGTGTGCATCGACCCAACGATAGACGGCGCATCAGGCGTGCGTGTCTTTGCGGAGACCAATGGGATGGTCCGCGTCGAGGCGGATGTCTCTGGCGCGGACGACGCGACAATAGACTGGTCGCCGAAGAGCATTGCGTCGCCAATCCTCTGGTCGCCTGAAACTCCGCAGCTCTACACGGTTCGCGTGACGGTGCGGAAGGGCGAGTGGAGCGACGCGGTCGAGGAGACTTTTGGCTTTCGCACGGCAGAGCTGCGCGCGGGCGGCTTCTACCTGAACGGAGTGAAGCGCAAGGTGCGCGGCGTCAACCGGCACCAGGACCTTGCGGGCATGGGATGGGAGGTCTCGCCCGCGCAGGAAGAGCGCGACGTGCGGCTTATCCGCGCAATGGGCGCGGACGGCGCACGGCTTTGCCACTATCCGCAGAGCAGGACGTTCCTTGACGCGTGCGACAAGCACGGATTGATGGTCTGGAGCGAGATTCCCGTTGTCGACCGAATCAGCTCGGACACAGCGTTTACGGAAAACGCGCTGACGATGCTTCGCGAGATGATTGCCCAGCGGCGCAACCATCCGAGCGTCTGCTGGTGGGGGATGTGGAACGAGCTCTACAATAACTGCGAGAGGCAGGGCGACGGACACCTGGTCCCCGAGGAGGAAGTCTGGGTGGAGCCGGTGGCGAAGCTCGTCGCCGAGACCAAGGCGCAGGATCCGTCGCGTCCCGTGGTCGCCGCGTCGAACATGCGGTGGCGGCGCAAGCTGAACGCGCTTCAGTACGTGTGCCTCAACACATACCCCGGCTGGTATTTCGAGGGATCCATGAAGGCGGAGGTGGACGACTTCGCGAAAGTCAACAACCTCACGACGCTGGCGATTTCCGAATACGGCGGCGGAGGTTCCGTCTACCACCACGAGAATCCGTCGGTGCACCACGGACCCTACGCACTCGTCCACAACGAAGAGGTGCTGACGAAGGTCCACATGGACTGCTACCGCGACATTGCCGCGCACGAGAAGCTGTGGGGCTCGTTCGCATGGCAGATGTTCGACTGTGCATCCGATTCGCGGCACGAAGGAGATTGTGCGGGCGTGAACGACAAGGGACTCGTCACGCAGGACCGAACTACGCCAAAGGACGCCTACTTCTTCTACAAGGCAAACTGGAATCCCGAGCCGATGCTCCATCTCTGCGGCAAGCGCATGGCTTCGACGACAAATTCCGTTGCCGATGTAGTCGCGTTCTCGAATGTCGGCGCGGTGAAGCTTGAAGTCAACGGCGCGGAGATTGCAACGGCAGCGCCGGATGAAATCAACGCCGTCGTGTTCCGCGGCGTTTCCCTTAAGCCCGGCGCAAACCGCATACGCGTAACCGCTTCAAATCTATCCGATGAATGCACATGGAAACTAAGGCAATGAGAAATACAATAG
>CAMAHK010000011.1 GCA_945834475.1 uncultured Verrucomicrobiota bacterium | reverse complement strand
GCTATTGGTAGGTGCAGATGGGGAGAAGAAGTTTTAAAATCCACAGATGCGCCCGTGAGAACTTGATTTTCCTCACGGAGAAGTGGTATAATGCTGTTATGACTATCAAGAAACCAGCAAAAGAAGGCGGCGCGACCATCGCCGACCGTTTTCGTCTAGATGCGCCTGCAGAGGCACCGAAATCTGCCGGCGGCAAGTCGCTGACCGTGGCCTTCGGCGCGGCGCTCGTCGCGTTGGGCGTCGTCGCGCTTCTGACGTACATGCTGTATCAGCATTGGGACTTCCTGAAGGGCGCCTGATGGAGGACTGACGAATGAAGGATGTGATGCTTTCGCCCCGGGCGAAGGCCGCTGTGCGGCTGGCCCTGGATGAGGATCTTTGGAGTGTGGACGGACGGGGCGCGGCGGGAGATTCTCGTTGCGACGCGACAGGAATGTCGCGTCCCCTCTGGTGCGACGCGACGAGCGAGGCGTTGGTCGATCCTGACGCGGTTGCAACGGGCGAGATCTATTCGAAGGGCACGGGGTGCGTCGTCGCCGGGGCGACGGTCGCGAAGGCCGTCATGAAGGCGGTCGACCCGAAGATCAAGGTGACGATTCTGAAACCCGACGGGTCCGTCGTGAAGCCGAAGGAGACGATTCTCACCTTCCGCGGCAAGGCGCGTTCGATTCTTGCGGCCGAGCGGACGGCGCTCAACTTCATGCAGCGCATGTGCGCGACGGCGACGCTCGCGAAGAAGTTCGTCGACGCGACGAAGAAGTACGGAACGCTCATCCTCGACACGCGCAAGACGACACCGGGGCTCCGCGTTTTCGAGAAGTACGCCGTCACCTGCGGCGGCGGCACGAACCACCGCATGGGCATGTATGACCGCGTCCTCATGAAGGACAATCACCGCCGTCTCTGGAAGGGCGGCGACCCGGACCAGCTCGACCAGGCGGTCGTCGCGGCGCGCAAGGCGTTTCCGAAGCTCGACGTCGAAGTTGAGGTCGAGAGCCTCAGGGCATGCGAGAGTGCGCTCAAGGCGAAACCCGAGTGGATCATGCTCGACAACATGAGCTGCGCCGACATGAAGAAGTGTGTCAAGATGTGCAAGGGCATCTCGAAGACCGAGGCGTCGGGCGGGATTACGCTCGAGCGCGCGAAGGAAGTCGCGGCGACGGGCGTCACGGCGATTTCGCTCGGGTGCCTCACGCATTCGGCGGGGTCGATCGACCTGTCGCTCGAATGGAAGGTGGTGTGAGTGGGCCTGTGGCCCGAAGTAAAAATGAAAGGTGAAGGTGAACGATGGATGGTAAGATTCTTTTCTTGATGGGTGCGGCGGCGGTTTCGGGGTGTTGCTGCCTGTGTGAGAATTCGTATCCCGAGACGATTGAGGAGGGGTTTGTCCCGCTCTTCAACGGCAAGGACCTGACGGGCTGGACGGGCTCGCAGATGTATGGTGTTGAGACGATCGAGGTGAAGCTCAACAACGGCACGGTCAAGAAAGAGAACGTGCTCGCGTGCTTCCCCGACCGCAAGGTTCAGGGCGACCGCGGCAATCTCCTCACGGAGAAGGAGTATCGCAACTTCATCCTCCGCTTTGAGTTCGTGATGCCCGAGAACGGCAATAACGGCCTGGGCATCCGCACACCGTCGGCCGACGTGGACGCGGCGTATCACGGCATGTGCGAGCTTCAGCTTCTCGATGACGGCGGCAGCTGGTACTACGACGGCTCCAACAAGGTCGACAAGCTCAAGCCCTACCAGTACACGGGGTCAATCTACGGCGTCGTGCCGTCTCTCCGTGACAACGTCGACAAGCAGATCTGGGGCAAGGACAAGAACTTCACGGGCGGTGGTAGCTACGTGCGCAAGCCCGGGATGTGGAACTTCGAGGAAGTGAAGGTCATCGGCAGCGAGATCGAGGTTTACCTGAACGGTTACCTGATCACGAAGGGTGACATGTCGAAGTTCAGGGGCGACGGCGACACGCCGGACGGCAAGAAGCATCCGGGTCTCCACAACGCGAAGGGCCACATCGGCTGGCTCGGGCACGGGCATCACGTGATGTGGAAGAACATCCGCATCAAGGAGCTACCGGACGACGCAAAGATGGGTGCGGTCTGTCCGAAGCAGAAGATGGCGGCACCGTGCGGCTTCACGACGTATTTCGACGGCTGCCCCGAGCAGCTCAAGACGATGTGGAAGGGCGTGACGACGGAGGAGAAGTTCGACAATCCGATCATCCGTCAGGCGGCGACGCCGGCGAAGCGCGCGGCGATGCAGGCGATTGCCGACAAGGGGCGCGACGAGCATTGGCACGTCCGCAATGGCAACCTCTTCTTCGACGGCTACAAGGGCGGGTATTCGCTGGCGACGATCAAGGATCTCGGGGACTTCGAGCTCTGGGCCGACTGGCGCACGCTTTCGATTACGGGTGATTCGGGGCTTTATCTGCGCGGGTCGCCGCAGGTGCAGATCTGGGATGCGCACAACCAGTGGGGCATCGGTTCGGGCGGACTTTACAACAACCAGAAGAATCCGCACGATGCGCTCGCGATCGCGGACCGTCCCGTCGGCGACTGGAACCGCTTCCACGTGATCATGCGCGGCGAGAAGGTGACCGTGTGGCTGAACGGCGTCTTGGTCGTCGACAACGTGACGCTGGAGAACTACTGGGACCGCAAGCAGGCGATCTTCCCGAAGGAACAGCTCGAGCTGCAGTGCCACGGCGATCCGACCGAGTGGAGGAACGTCTTCATCAAGGAACTGTGAGGTTGAGGGTGGTGCTTGGAGAGGCCGCGGGCGGGGACGCACCGCGGTACGGAGGTTGACAATGGATAGAAGAACTTTTATTAAGACGGCGGGGGCTTTCGGGGTCTTCAATATTGTGCCGGCGAAGGTGCTGTGGGGGGCGACGGCGCCCTCGAACCAGCTGACGCGTGCGCTCATCGGCTTCGGCTGCATTGCGCATAGCGAGAATCACCTGCCGTTCAAGGGCTCGCGCCTAATCGGTCTGTGCGATCCGTATGCACCGCGCGTGACGGCCGGCCTTGCGGCCGCCGAGAAGGCGGGCTGGGGTAAGGTGAAGGCGTACGAGAACTTCCTTGCGCTGCTGGCGGACAAGGACGTCGACATCGTCCACATCTGTACGCCGCCGCACTGGCACGGCGTTCAGAGCGTGATGGCGGCGCAGGCCGGCAAGGACGTCTGGTGCGAGAAGCCGATGACTCGCACGGTCGGCGAGGGCCGTCGCGTCATGGAGGTCGTCCAGGCCAAGAAGCGGATGTTCCGCCTCAACACGTGGTTCCGCTTCAAGGACACGTTCTACGGCTTCGGCACGCCGGTCGAGCCGATCCGTCAGATCGTCGAGAACGGGCTTTTGGGCAAGGGTCCGATCAAGTGCGTGTTCGGCGAGGGCCAGGGCTTCTCGTGGAAGTTCGGCTGGTCCGGGCGCGTGCAGGATCACGCCCAGGTCGTGCCGCAGGGGCTTGACTGGGACATGTGGCTCGGTCCGGCGCCGTGGAAGCCGTATTCCGACCATCGTTTCGGCACGTCGTTCCGTGGCTACTGGGACTACGACTCGGGCGGGCTCGGGGACATGGCGCAGCACTATCTCGATCCGCTGCAGTACCTCCTCTGCAAGGACGAGACCTCGCCGGTGAAGATCGACTACAAGGGGCTTGCCCAGCATCCGGAGGCGGTCGGCAGCTTCGACCGTTTCACGCTCACGTACGCGGACGGCACGGAGGTGATTCTCGACGGCGACGTCTCGCTGCGCGAGGAGCCGCTTCTGCGCGGATCGAACGGCCTTTGCGTCTACAAGAAGGCGAAGGACGGCAAGACGCTGCGCATCAAGGACGCGAACGGCTGGTGGAGTGAGGAGAAGGTCCTCAAGACGCTCGCCGACCTGCCGAAGCCGGCGCCGCAGCAGACGGACTTCATCGACAGCTGCCTGAACCGCAAGACATTCGCCCTGAACGAGTGCAATGGTTTCCGGTCGTCGTCGATGTTCAATCTTGCGATCGTCGCGTGGCGCCTCGGGCGCGGCTTCGAGTTCGATCCCGACACGCTTCATGCGAAGAACGATCCGGCGGCCGAGCGCTTCCTCTACCAGGAGGACATGATGCGCGAACCGTGGCGCACGGAGATGTTCGGGTGAGAGATGAGGTTGAGATAAGAGGTGGAGGTTGACATATGATGATTAGACTTCTTTCTGCGGCTGTTCTGGCCCTTGGCGGCGTCGGCTGCGCGAGCTATTCGCCGAAGGCGGGGCTTCAGCCCTCGACGGCGACGGCGTTCGCCGACTACGGTCCGGCGATGTCGCATCAGGACGGCTATCAGATGGCCTACGAGTGGCAGCAGGCGAATCCTGCGGCCGTGCGTGCGGCGACCGAGCCGAAGGTTCTGGCGGGCTTTGTCGCCAGCGCTGCCGCGGCCGACGCCCTGCTGGCGCAGGTCGGTTCCGCCTATGACGGCGATCCGATCGTGCTGACGCAGATCGCGGCGGTGACGCAGCTCGTGATGACGCCGGGCTGCCCGAAGGCGGCGCAGGCGCGTCCGCTCTGGGTGGCGGCGCTCAAGCGTGCGAAGGCGGGCGCCTCGGAAGACTACGTCCGCACGTTCTGCGACCAGCAGCTTCGCCTTTGCAAATGAGGCTGGTCGTCGTCGACGTGGGCAACACCTCCACGGCCGTGGGACTCTGGTCCGACGGCCGCGTGAGTCATGTTGCGCACTGTGACGACGGCTTTGAAGGCGCGTCGCGCGTCGTGCGCGAGTTGGTTGGGGGCGGCGCACCCGGAGTGTGCGCCCTACCGATGGGGTATGTGTCGGTGGTGCCGAAGGTTGATCGGAAGTGGCGAGCCCTCGCAAAGGAGCTCGGGGTGACGTTTCATCAAGTCACCTGCGATGACTTTGGCGCGACAAGAAAGAAACCGCCCGCTGCCGTCAACCTCAAACCTCAACCTCAACCTTTCATCACCCTCGACTACCCGCAGCCTGAGACCATCGGAGCGGATCGTCTCGCCGATGCGGTGGGGGCAGTTTCGCAATATGGGGCACCGGTTCTGGTGATGGACTTCGGCACGGCGCTCACGGCGGCGGTTGTGACAGCGGATCGCGTCTGGCGCGGCGGCGTGATTGCGCCGGGTTTTCCGCTCATGCGCGACTACCTTTTTGAGCGGACGGCCAAGTTGCCGCGAATGGAACTTGGTACCGGCAAGGCGCCGAAGATCGGGCGGTCAACCGAGGAGGCGATGCGTTTCGGGGCTCTCGTCGGCTATCGCGGGATGGTTCGTGAGATCGTTGCTGAACTGACGAAGAATTTCAAGACGAATTTTAAGCTTGTGGCGACGGGCGGTTTTGCGAAATGGGCTCTGAAGTCCCTCGACCTGCCGTTCGTCATCGATCCGACGCTCACGCTGTACGGAACGGGTCTGATAGCGGCGGGGGGAAAGGTTTGAGAGGTGATGGGACGATGAGAAGACTTTGGACTCTTTTGATGTTATTCACTATAACCTGTTCACTCTTCACGGTGACGGGTTGCGGGCCGTTTTGGGTGGACCCGTATATCACGGTGAAGGAGTCATCGCTCAACTGGGTGATCATCCACTATTACAACCTGAACCGCGATCCGGTGCGGCGGATCGGGGTCGAGATCTACGGCAACGGGCTGGTGCTGGTGAAGAAGGGGACGAGTGAGCTCGTCTCGAACGATTTTGCGAAGCGGCACAAGAGCGAGGATTGGTCGAAGATCAAGACGTTCCGGCTGCAGATCAGTCCGAAGGATGCGAACGACATCTTCCAGACGCTGGTCAACCACGGGGTCCTGGACCGCGAGAAGAACGGCAAGAGCTCGAAGAAGGATGAGACGAAGCGGTTCATCGGTGTGAAGGCGAACTTGAGCAATACGACTTATTCGGACAATGTGAACATTTTCGAGGCGGATCCCGATCTGGCAGAGGTCCTGCTGGACGTCGTCCGCGAGTTTGAGAATCCCGCGTTGTAAAGGCAACGGGGAAACGGTAAATTGTGTGACAGGAAACGAAAGGATGTCACAAAATGACACTCAGAACA
Organism: uncultured Verrucomicrobiota bacterium; assembly: GCA_945834475.1. Lineage (GTDB taxonomy): Bacteria > Verrucomicrobiota > Kiritimatiellia > RFP12 > UBA1067 > UBA1067. The sequence goes on along the minus strand of CAMAHK010000011.1, from coordinate 39,812 downwards.
TTTTTGGAGAAGACGGCTGCTCGAATTCCGAATCTGCCGGCCTTCACGTGGTGCGAAAATAAGGTCTGGAAGACGCGGACTTGGGGTGAGCAGCTCAAGGGTGTCCGTGAGATCGCGGAGGGTTACGGGCGGAAGTTCGCGCTCAAGCCGTGCGAAGAGAACGCGTCGATCATCCTCGGCAACTCGCCGCTTTGGATGGAGGCGTACTTGGCGCAGGTCGGTACGGGCGCGGCGGTGGTGCCGGTCGATCCGAAGCTGCACAAGGACGAGGTCGCCTACATCCTGCAGAATGCGGAAGTCCGCGTCGTGACGACGGATGTCGCGCACCTGAAGATGGTCCTAGAGATCGGTGAGGAAGTCGAGTCGATCCGCGGCGTCGTGGTGGTGGACGGTCCCGTCAAGCCGAACCAGCGGTATGCGGACCGCATTGATGTCGTTGCCTACGAGGACCTACGCATTGCGGGCGGCGGCGCGTGGTTTGACGCGCATGTCGCCGAGCCGGACGACATCGCCTCGATTCTCTACACCTCCGGGACGACTGGCAAGCCGAAGGGGGCGATGCTGACGCATCGGAACTTCGTCTCGGACGTGTTGGGCACGGTCAAGACGCTGAAGGCCGACCTCTCGGAGCGCGACTCGCTCTTTGCGGTGCTGCCGCTTTTCCATGCCTTTTCGTTCATCGTCAATTTCGCCGCGGCGCACTACATCGGCGCGAAGACGATCTTCGCGGAGTCGATCCGCACGGTGGCGCGGGACATCCACGACCACCGTCCGACGATCTTGGCGGTGGTGCCGCTCCTCTGTGAGAAGCTCTGCGAGAAGATTGAGGACAGCCTGAAGAAGTCGAAGGTGGCGCAGTTCCTGATGAAGATCGGCCTGCGGGGTCTGGTCTGGAACATGGTGCGACTCAAACTCGGCGGCAAGCTGCGGCTCATGGTGACGGGCGGCGCGCCGTGTCCCAAGGCCGTGATGGAGGCGTTCCGCCGGCTGCATGTCACGTTCATCGAGGGCTATGGCCTGACCGAGTGTGCGCCGGTCGTGTCGGTCTGCGAGGCGACGAGCCAGAAGGTCGGGACGATCGGACTCGCGATCGACGGCATTCGGGTGCGGCTCGCAGACCAGAACGACCAGGGCGTCGGCGAGATCCAGGTGTGCGGTCCGAACGTGATGAAGGGCTACTACCGCAATCCCGACGCGACAGCCGAGAGCTTCGAGGACGACGGCGAGGGCGGACTCTGGCTCAAGACGGGCGACCTGGCGGTCGTCGACGCGGACGGGTATTACTCGATCTGCGGACGCAAGAAGGCGCTGATCGTCAACCGCGAGGGCAAGAACATCTATCCGGAAGAGGTCGAGATCATGATCGGCAAGGAACCGGCCGTGCAGGATGTGGTCGTCGTCGGCTACACGCAGGGCGACGATCCCGGCGAGAAGGTCGGCGCGATCATCTATCCGAACGAGGACTGGTTCAAGGAGATGAACGACGGGCGGCTTCCGGACTGGGACGAGGTCGTGAAGACCGTGATGAAGCGCGCGGCGGAGAAGTGTGCGGAGCTTGCCGACTACAAGCGCGTCCGGAAGTGGGTCGTCGCGAAGGAGCCGCTCCTGCGTACGGCGATCGGCAAGGTCCGGCGCGGCAACTACAAGGGGTCGCTTGACGAAAGGTAATCTCTATCTCGTCTGGCTAGAGTGGCCCGAGAAGTGCTTCCGCGTCGATGCGGGTGCGCTTCGTGTTCTGCGCACGCTCGTGCCGAAGGGGGCGCGGATCGTGCGGGCGCGGACGGAGGCGGCGTTCCTCAGGCGCCTGCCGGAGGCGACGCATGCGATCGTCTGGAATTTCAAGGCCGAGTGGTTTTCCCGTGCGTCGCGCCTGGAGGTGCTGGCGACGCCGGCGGCAGGGCGCGAGCTTGTGCCGGAGGAGGGTCCAGACGGCGTCAGGATCCATTTCGGCCACTTCCACGGTCCGATCATCGCCGAGACGGTCGCAGCGTTCGTCCTCGGCTGGGCGCGGGGGTTCTTCGCGCTGGCCGCGCATACGCGGTCGGGCGCGGCGGAAGCGGCATGGCCGCGGACGTGGCTTTCGGACAAGTGCCGGACGGTTGCGGGGACGAAGGCCGTGGTCGTCGGCTACGGGAACATCGGCCGGGCGATCGGGGTGAAGCTCGAGTCTTTGGGCGTGGCCGTAACCGGGGTGAGTCGGCATCGGCCGGTCCGGGCGGCGGAACTGAAGGCGGCGGACTGGGTCGTGCTCGCGCTGCCGTCGACGACGGGGACAGACGGGTACGTCAACGCGGCGTTCCTGAAGAAACTTTCGCGGAAGGCCGTGCTGGTCAACATCGGGCGGGGCAACGCGGTCGACGAGCGGGCGCTCGCGGCGGCGCTGAAGACGGGTCGGCTGGCGGGCGCGTATCTGGACGTTCGCAAGGACGAGCCGTCGGGGACTGTCCCCCTGTTCGGGGCGAACGCGCGGGAGTTAGACGGACTTGCGAACTGCATCGTTTCGCCGCACAGTTCGGCGTTCGATCCGAATTACGTGGCGAACTGTTTCAAGGAGTTGGCTGATGACGGGTACCTATGAAGTCGCGAGTGTCGAGGAGACCTGGGAGCTTGCGCGAAAGCTGGCGGCCGAACTGAAGCCCGGCGACATCGTCTGTCTCGAGGGCGACCTGGGGGCGGGGAAGACGACCTTCACGCAGGGTTTGGCGGCGGCGCTGGGCGTGGCGGGGCGCGTGACGTCGCCGACCTTCTGCATCGTGCAGGAACACCGCGGCAACGGCGCGTTTCTTGTTCATATGGACCTTTACCGCCTGCACGACGAGGATGACGTCCTCGCCATCGGCTGGGAGGACTACCTGACGGACGGCGCCATCCTCGTCGTCGAGTGGCCGGAGCGTGCGGGGTCGTTGATACCGGCTTCGGCCCGGCATATTCGCTTTACCCATTTAGATGACAATTGCAACGTCCGTAGCATTGACATCAATCCGTAACTTTTGATACAATGTTAAGTGAGCATGGAAAAAATCTTTATTAGATTGGTCTTCCTGTTGTTGTTTTGCACGTTGTTTTCGGGGTGCGAGACACTGATGGAGATTCTTGATCCGCCCGCGAGGCAGGTGGCGGCGGATGTTGTGCCGACGTGGTGGGATGGCCCGCGCGTGCGTCCCGGAATTGCGCTGATCATCCAGGTGGGGACGCCGGCGGCTCCTCCTGAGACGATCAACGTGCTGGTCGACCAGAAGGGCGACATCACGATGCCGCTCCTCCTGCAATCGCCGGTCGCCTGTGACGGGCTGACGCTAGAGGCGTTGAAGCAAAAGCTAGTGAAGGAATACTCGGCCTTCTACCGTCAGCCGCAGGTGACGGTGACGTTTGCGCCGTATGACGGCAAGGGTGTGAGTCCGTGGGGGACGGTGACGGTTCTCGGCGAGGTCGGTTCGCCGGGGCCGGTCAATATTCCCTCGACGATGGAGTTGACGGTGACGAAGGTTCTGCAGATGGCTGGCGGTGTAAAGCCCTTTGCCAATCGTTCGGCCATTCAGGTCTCGCGGTGTGACAAAGACGGCCACATCACGCGGACGATTGTGGATTTAAAGGAAATCGGCAAGGATGGGCGTGTTGACAAGGACATGGCCCTGCGTGCCGGCGACGTGGTATGGGTCCCCGAGACCTGGTATTAAGTTCGGAAGGTATGTAGGTATGAAGAAAATCCTGTGTGTTGCGGTGTCACTTGTCGCGGCGGCGGTCGCGCAGGCGATCTCCTTTTCCGATGCGCGTGCCCAGATCGGCGCCTGCATTGCCGATTCGGCGAAGATGACGGCGACGATGAAGAGCTTGCCGGCGGCCGACCAGGCGGCGTTCCTCGCGAGTGTCAACGAGGCGATTGCGAGCATGCCTGGGTCGAACGAGGCGAAGGCGGCGGCGTATCTCAACGCGAACAAGGCGGCGTTGCGGGGCGCGGCGAAGGGCAATGTCGCGACGTTGCTCGCCGAGGTATTCGCGACGGTCGCGCCCGAAGCGCTGCCGATCGTCTCGGAGTCGATTGCGACGGATCTCCTGAGCCGTACGGCCGATCCGACGAAGACCTTTACCGACGAGCAATTCACGAAGATCGCAGAGTCGGCCATGAAGGCCGTGAACGAGCGCATGAGCTCGGTGGAGAACGGCGCGGCGCGTTCGGCGTTCGCGATCGCGATGCTGGCGCAGGCCTCGGGCGGTACGCCGGCCGACCTGACGGACAGATTGGTCGAAACGCTCCCGGAAGCCTCGCGCGAGGTGGCGCGCAAGGAGTGGATCCCCGCGGCGACGGGCAAGGATGGGGCGAAGAACTACGAGCCGATGCTCGGTGCGGCCGACGCGCAGACGGCGGCGCCAGTTCAGACGGTTGTCCTTCGCCTGGCGGGTCCGCAGGTGCTGGACTCGCTGTTGAGCAACTTGGTCGAGGGAATTGAGATCCTGTCGAACCTGCATACGCGCGAATTCGCAACGTCGGCGACTGAAACGGCTGACACAGAGCTCATGACCCCGCTTCCGTCAGAGCCGATCGGGTATCCGAACCAGCTGTAAGTGTCGAGGAGAAATCGATGAATACGAAAAGCTATGTTCTCTTGACGACGGCTCTGGTGGCGTCGGCGTCGTGTGCTGAGATGATGGACCGTCCATCGGGTATCAAGATCGGCCAACGAATGACCCTCAAGCCGTACGTGTCGGTTTCGGCGACGTTTGACTCGCAGTCCCGCGGCGTGCGCGACAGCGGCGAGGACGTCGTCTGGATGATCAACCCGGGTCTCGGCCTCGAGTACAAGGCGGAGAACTGGTCGTTGCTCGCGTCGGCGTACTATCAATACAACCAGTACACGAAGAAGCGCAACTCCAGTGATGTCTCGCACCATACGTTTGGCGAATCTCTGGTGTACTCGTGGACGGACTCGCAGCCAGGTGAGCGCGGTTGGACGGTGATGCTGAGCGAGATATATCGTCAGATGAATCAACTTGATGAGTTGAAGGATGCGAGCGGCAATAGTTACAACCGTGATCGTCGCGAGTTGACGACAGCGGGCGCGATTCAGCGCCGTTTCGGTCAAGGTCTCCATGCGGATATTAACGGGAGCTACTATTGGGTAGATTACGACAACACGAACAACGATAAGTCCGGCTCGGGTCTTTACGGATGGGATCGCTGGACGGTGGGTGCTGAATTGGGCTATGCGCCGACCAAGTGGACGGACTTCCTGCTCGTCGGCAGTTATGGCGGCTATCAGCAGGATGGCGGCAACTCGAACTTGAAGCGTACGGCGTCGCGCGACTCGGAGAGTTGGTCGGCGCAGGCCGGTATCGGCTCCTATGCGACGGATCGCATCCAGTACCGTGTCCTCGGCGGTTGGAGCCGCTATGAATATAAGTCTGGCGGCAAGTGCTCGGATGGCTTCATTTACACGGTTTCGGCGAACTGGACGCTCTCCGACACCTGGAGGACGATGCTCCTCGCCTCTAGCTCCTATCAGCCGTCGGAGCGCGAGTACAGCAGCTCGACGCGTGTCGACTCCATCAGCTGGGGTGTCGCTCACGCGATGGTTCAGGGCAAGTTGAACGGCACGTTTGATGTGGCCTATCGCCGTGAGACGCGCGAGTACGAAGGCGTCAACTCCTATGACTATGACCTTGACATCACCTCGTTCCGTCTGGGGCTTTCGTATACGCTGAACCGCTATCTTTCCCTCTTCACGAATTTCGAATACCGCATGTCGCGCCCAAGTTCGGGCAGTTCGAACGGTCGCGGCTACGATTACGACCGCTATCGTGGCACGGTGGGTCTGCGCTTTACTTACTGACGTGCAGAAGATCATTACCAAGTATGGTCTGGCGGCGCACCTCGCCATTGTGGCGACCGCGCCGCTTTTCCTTTCAGAGACAGCGATCCTTTGGGTCGCGTCTTTGGCGATGGTGGCAATCCTGCTGGAGCCGTCACGCGTAGGATCGGAAATGGTTCATGACGCGCGGAAACGTGTTGCAAGATGCATTTTCCGGGATCCCTTGTTTTGGGTTGGTCTCGTTCTGATTGTCGTCGCCGCCGTGCGGGCGCTGAATTCTGGCGTTACGTTGACGTATGATGCGGAAGAGTCGAAGTGGGCTCTTTCGTCACCTCGGGCGCCAGTCTTACCGGGTTGCGTGGACGGTCTTGGTTTGTGGCATTTTACATTGGCCTATATGGCTTTGGTCGTCGTTATGGGGTGTCGGCATGCGCTGGGACGTTCTGCTCGTGCCGCTTTTTCTCTGATGGCGTCATTTGGGGGTGGTGCTGCGGTGCTCTGCTGGTTGTTTGCGGTGAGAAATGACATACAGTTCCTGGTTCGGGCGGTGTCATGCCTGCAGACCGATCCGACATACCTTGGCCCGACCTACGGTATCTGTTGGCTCTTGGGAATGGGGGCTCTTGCCACGGTCTTTGAACGACGCTGGTGGCGTTCGTTACCGTTGGCGGTCGTCGGTGTTTGCGGTTCCGCGTTGGGTTTGTTCGTGTTTTCGCCACCTCGACTGATCGTACTCTATGCAGCAAGCGGGCTGCTGTTGCTCCTGTATCTGTTCGTCTATCTTCGAATCAAAGTCAGCAAGACGGCCGACTTCCGTTGCCTTGTGGTGTGGGGAATGTCGATGGTCTTCGCCGTGGTGTTGGCAATGGTTGTGGTTCCGGAAACAGTATTGCAGGACAAGGCGGAGCCGTTCTTGACGGGTGGATTCCTGACCAATGAATTCCTTGCGGCTCGTCAAGTTCTGTCGCGTATCTCGTTTGACGTCTGGCGTGCCAACCCGTGGCTTGGAACGGGGCTGGGATCTTTTAACATTGACATGAACCTGCTGGCGAGACCTGCGGACTGGAAGGTGATAACCGCCTTGCAGTCCGCGCCATTGAATGGCTATTGGCTTGTTTTGGCCGAACGTGGCGTGGTTGGTGCGTTTTTGCTCGTTGTGCCGCTAGCGATGATGTTGATAACGTATCTCAGGCGGTTGATCGGAGGCCTACGTGCGTTGCCCCATCCGCTGGCCTGGATTCTGCCGCTTCTTTTGGCTGTTGTCGGAGTGGAGATGTCGCTTGACGGTTCCCCGCTCCAGCCGCAGGTCTTGGTTCCGCTTTTGGCGGCATTTGCAATTTCGGCTAATGGATTTGTCAAGGAGAAGGGACGTAATGTCTAACAAGCCTCTATATTACGGAAGCTCCCGCAGTTCGGCTCCGATGTATTACGGATCAAGTTCGTCAAAGAATTTGCCGTATGGTGGTCGTGCACCTGTCTATTACGGGAAGGGTGCCTATGGCGGTTCTTACGGACAGTATGGCGCGTACGGCCAATACGGCGGGACTATGGGCTCTTCCGGCGGCGATGAGGGTTCGATTGTCGGCACGATTACGCTTGGCCGTATGCTTCGCGTCGTTTCTCAGCGCTGGCTGTCGGTCTTCGTCTTCATGTTGATCGGATTGATTGTCGCGTTTGCGATTTACCGAATCTCGCCGACGATCTATGAGGCCCGCAGCGAGTTTACGATGGACATGCGCCGTTCGATGGGACGTGGGCAGGGTACGCTGGATGCGACGCAGTTTGACTACGGAAACGATTTTGCTACGATCTTCAACACGCGCACGCCCGATTGGCGCTCGGACAAGATTGTCACGAAGATCGTTCAGCAGTATCGCGCGAATCATCCGGCTTCCACGGTCACAGACGAGGAAATCATCGCGACGCTTGGCGGTTCCAAGCTTGAGCTCGTCAAGAATTCGCGCATCATCACGATTTCCATCAGATCGAAGACGCCAGCACTTTGTGCGGCCCTAGCCAATGCCTATGCCGAGTCGATTGAGGCCTTCACGGACGAAGAAAATCGCGTGCGGTGCGACAAGGCTGTCGCGGACATCCACGGGAATGTCGAGAAGCGCCGTCGGGAGGTCGATAAGATCAACAAGCAGTTGTTGGATTACCGAACCGCCAACAAAGTCGACAACCTTCGCTCGACGCGGGAGACACTCGACCAGACGCTCAAGAAGACGACGTCCGACATTCTGGCGCTTGAGGCTTCGGAGACGCAGTTGGTCGAGTGGGAAAAGATGCTTGCGGCCGTTCAGAAGGATCCGACGACCTACGGTTCGCTTGCCGTCAACGTGCCGCGCGCACAGGAAATCGCAGCCGAGTTCAATGCCTATCAGGCGGCGGACGGCGAATACCAGACACTCCTCTTTACCTTCACAGAGAACCACCCCGAGGTGATCACCAAGAAGAAAAAGGCTGATCTTGCCCGCCAGCGCTTCCTTGATGCCGCGGCGCGCGCCCTGTTAACGGGGCGGTCTACGCTTCAGGTCACGCGCAGCCAGCTGGCGACGTTAAGGACGCGCCAGGAGGAACTGAAGGCCGAGTTGGTCTCGGTTTCGCAGCGCATCATTCTTGTCGAGGCGAATCTCGTCACGCTTGAAAACGAAATGGCGGTCGCGAACAAGGTCCTTGAAGGACTGTATCTCGACGAGAACAAGGCGCGCATGGAGGCGGAGGCCAATAACGAAATCATTCGCGTCGGGCGTCCGGCCAACGTGCCGACTAAACCCGTTCTTCCGAATCCGGTCATAATTTTCGGTGCCGGCATCGTTCTTTCGGTTGCGCTCGGGCTCCTTTTTGTGTTGGTGTTGGACAACTTGGAAGACACCGTTGTCAATCTGGCTGACATCGAGGGCCGTCTGGCGCTCAAGGTGTTGGCGGTTTTGCCGCACGTTCGGCGGAAGAAGCGCGAGCAGGTGGCGCGCTATCTGATCGAAGACAAGTACTCGCAGTTCGCCGAGGCTGTCGCGGGACTTCGCAACCTCCTGGACTCGCCGCGTTATGAGGCGCTTTCGCATTGCATGCTGGTCATTTCTACGCAGCCAGGCGAAGGCAAGACGATCACCTCGACGTCGATTGCCATTGCCAACGCGCAGACTGGCAAGAAGACCTTGCATGTCGACTTCGACTTGCGGCGCCCTCGCCTGGCCCGAGTTTGGAATCTTGAGTTGACGGAAGAGCGCAGCTTCTCGCACAACCTTCAGAAGGCGAGCGAACAGATGCCGGATTTCGCTTCGCTGGTCAACGCGACCGACGTGAAGGGGCTTGACGTCGTGGCGTCCCTGCCGCCGGACGGTGTGTCGCCGGCGACGATCTTCGGTTCCGCCGTGGTGGCCGAGTTCTTCGCCTGGGCGCGAGCGAACTATGACCGCATCATCATCGACTCGCCGCCCTTTGGCGTCGTTGGTGACGTCGTCTCCCTGGCTGTTATGGCCGACTCGGTTCTCATCATGTGCTGCCCCGACCGAACGCACTTCAAGCCGATTCAGTTCTGTTCGCGGACATTGGCGGAGGCCGGCGCGAACATTCTGGGCGTGATCGTCAACGACGTCGAGGTCTCGAGCGCGGCAGCGTTCTCGCCGTCACACCATCACGGCCACCACAAGTATGGCTACGGTGGCTATGGCTATGGTTACGGCTATGGCTATGGCTATGGCTACGGTTACCGGCCGAAGAACGGTTCGAAGAAGAATGTCGACGAGTTTAAGAATGAGTCCGAAAAGGAGGCATATAACGATGAAGAATAAGCGTTGTATTGTCACGGGTGCGGCTGGATTTATCGGCAGTGCGCTTGCGCGACTTCTGCTGAAGGAGACTGACGCGTCGGTTCTCGTTGTCGACAAGCTCACGTACGCGGGCGTTCCCGAGTCGCTGAAGGAAGTCGGCCTCGATGCCGCGACGCTGATGTCGTCGAATCCGCGACTTTCCTTTCTCAAGGCCGACATCTGCGATCAGGCGGCGATGGACAAGGCGTTCGCCGAGTTCCAGCCTGATACGATCTTCCATCTGGCGGCGGAATCGCACGTCGACCGGTCGATCGACGGCCCGGGCGAGTTTATTCGCACGAACGTGACCGGCACGGCGACGCTGCTCCAGGCGGCCCTGAAGTACTGGCGTTCTCTGCCGGATGACAGCGCCTCTCAACCTCAACCTTCGACCTCAACCTCGAAGCGTAGATTCGTCTTCCAGCACATCTCGACGGACGAGGTGTACGGGACGCTCGGGGAGACGGGATACTTCACCGAAAAGACCCCCTATTCGCCGCACTCGCCTTATTCGGCGTCAAAGGCGTCGTCCGACCATCTCGTTCGCGCGTGGCACGACACGTACGGCCTGCCGATTCGGATCACCAACTGCTCGAACAACTACGGGCCGTATCACTTCCCCGAGAAGCTGATTCCGCTGGTGATTCTGAACTGTCTGGACGGCAAGCCGCTGCCGGTCTACGGCAAGGGCGCGAACGTGCGCGATTGGCTCTTCGTCGAGGATCATGCCCGCGCGCTGATGCTCGTGAACGAGAAGGGCCGCGACGGCGAGACGTACAATGTCGGCGGACATAACGAGCGCACGAACCTTGAGGTCGTCAAGACGATCTGTGTGATCATGGATGAGCTCCGTCCGCGGGCCGACGGTTCGAAGTACGAGTCGCTCATCACGTATGTCGCCGACCGTCCGGGACACGACCTGCGCTATGCGATCGATCCGTCGAAGCTTATGAACGAGCTCGGCTGGAAGCCGCGCGAGAATTTCGAGACGGGCATCAAGAAGACCGTTCAGTGGTATCTCGACAACGAATGGTGGTGGGGGCCGATTCACCAGGGCCGTTACTCGGGTCAACGCCTCGGCAAGGGCTGATCGCAGCGATCAATGGCAACGGGCATTACAGACGCAACTGTCGAGGAGATCAAGGCGAGGGTTGACCTCGCCGATCTCATTTCGTCCTACGGGATTCCCGTGAAGATCGCGGGCATCTCGAAGAAGGCCTGCTGCCCGTTCCACCACGAGAAGACGCCGTCCTTTAACATCAACGACACGAAGGGCTTCTACCATTGCTTCGGCTGTGGCGAGTCGGGGGACGCCATCAAGTTCGTGATGAAGTACGAGGGGCTGACCTTCATCGAGGCCGTCAAGAAGCTTGCCGACCAGTGCGGTGTCAAGATCGAGGAGAAGGAAGACCCCGAGGCGGGACGCCGCAAGCGCCTCCTCGCGCTTCTTGCGGAGCTCGCCCAGTTCTATCACCGCTGCCTTCTCAAGACGAAGGAGGCCGAACTCGCGCGCACCTACCTGACCGAGCGTGACCTCGGCGACAAGATTCAGAAAGACTACATCATCGGCTATGCGCCGAACGGCGTCGCGACGATCCTCAAGTGGGGAGAGAAGTACGGGTATTCGGCGGCCGACCTCGAGGCGGCCGGCGTCATCAAGGGCCCGACGCGTCCCGGCGATCTCGGCTACCACCGTTTCGGCGGACGTCTCATGTTCTCGATCCGCGACAAGCAGGGGCGCGTCGTCGGATTTTCGGGACGTCAGCTCGTCGACTCGAAGAAATCCGGCAAGTACGTGAACTCTCCGGAGACCGCGGTCTTCAAGAAGTCGAACGTCCTCTATGGCTTCGACAAGGCCGCCGCCGCGATCACGCGCACGCCGAATCGCGAGGTCATCGTCTGCGAAGGCCAGATTGACTGCATCCGCCTGCAGACGAGCGGGTTCCCGAACGCGGTCGCGGGACAGGGCACCGCCTTTACGGAAGAACATGTGCGGATGCTGAAGAAGGCGGCCGACCAGGTGGCGCTTGTCTACGACGACGACGGGGCGGGACACAAGGCGACGATCAAGTCCGCCCGCCTCTGCCTCGCGGCGGAACTTCCCGTGCGCGTCGTCTCGCTACCGAACGGGGACGACCCCGACTCGTATCTGCGCAGCCATCCGGCGGACGACTTCCGCTTGATGCTTGACGGCGCGGAGTCCATCATGTCCTTCCAGGTGCGCGCCGAACGCGCGAAGGAGAAGAATCCCGATTCGGTCGATGCCGTCAACCGAATTACGAAGGAGCTTTTGCTCACCATTGCACAGTGTCCGGGCGCGATCCTGCGCGCGACGATGCTTGAGGAGGTCGCGAAGCTGATGAAGCTCCCGAACGCGGCGCTCCGCGAGGAGCTCGAGAAGGTCAAGGCCGTACCGCAGCCCAGCCCTGTACCGCGAGCCGTCCTCGGCCGCGGCGCTGGCCAGCCTGCTGTTACCGCGCCTGTCGCCGAGAGCGGCGACAGTACGGTGTATGACGAGCTTGACGACTACGAGCCGGTTGATGACGACCCGGGGCCCCTCGCCGGCGAAGCCGCGGCGACGGTGCTGCCCCCGCCGCCGAAGGAGATGGCGTTCTGCGAGTTTCTGCTCGCGAACGAATACTCGGAAGAGGCGAAGAATCTCGACGGACTTATTGGCGAATTCCTGCCGCGCGAGGTCTTCGCGCACGACTTCACCTGGGCGTTCGTGGAAACGTGGCGGGCGGAAATCGCGCAGGGCGGCGACCTGATCGCCCCCTGGAGCGACGCGTTGCCGCCGGAGGAGCGCGCCTGGTTCGACCGGCTGCTGATGAACCAGCATCGCGCGCTCGAGAGCTCGCTGGACGTGTCGGACATCGCCGAGGAGTTCGTGCGCAGACTCTGGATCGAACACCTGACGCGCATCCGCGGCGCCCTGCCCGCGACAGGTGATGCGGCGGCCGATTTGAAACGCATGAAAATTACCCTAGACTTGAAGCGCCTCAATTCGGTAAAATGGTCGTCGGTCAAGGAGTTGATACGAGATTGGCTACAACAGAGTCAGGTTAAGGTCGAAGGTTGAGGTTGAGATTTAGAGAGGAGAATCAAAAATGGATCTGAAAGAAGCTACTAATCGGATCGCCGCGCAGGGCGAACTCGTTGCGAAGATTCGCGAGGAAGTCGCGAAGGTCATTGTGGGACAGGAGAAGCTGATCGATCGGCTCATCCTCGCGCTCACGACCGGGGGACACGTCCTTCTCGAGGGTGTGCCGGGCCTTGCGAAGACGCTCTCGGTGAACACGCTCGCGAAGGCGCTCGGGCTCGGCTTCAAGCGCATTTCCTTTACGCCGGACCTCCTGCCGGCCGATGTCGTCGGCACGCTCATCTACTCGCCGAAGACGGGCGAGTTCACGCCGAAGAAAGGTCCCGTCTTCACGAACCTCCTCCTCGCGGACGAAATCAACCGTGCGCCGGCGAAGGTTCAGTCGGCCCTCCTCGAATCGATGCAGGAGAAGCAGGTGACGATCGGTGACGAGACGTACGCGCTCCCGAAGCCGTTCCTCGTCCTTGCGACGCAGAACCCGCTCGAGCAGGAAGGCACGTACCCGCTCCCCGAAGCGCAGGTCGACCGCTTCATGTTCAAGTGCCTCGTCGAGACGCCGTCGAAGGCCGACGAGCGCCGCATCATGCAACGCTTCGCCGAGAAGTCCGAGGCCCCCGAGGCGAAGACGGTCTGCACGCCCGAGGCGATTGCGACGCTCCGCGAGACGCTGAAGGACGTCTACTGCGACGAAAAGGTCGGAGACTACATTCTCGACATCGTTTTCAAGTCGCGTGAGCCGAACACGATGATCCAGTGCGGGGCGAGTCCGCGTGCGACGCTGGCGCTTAACCTCGCGGCGCGCGGCAACGCGCTCTTGCACGGTCGCGCCTATGCGACGCCGCAGGACGTGAAGGAAGTCGTCCATGACGTCCTTCGCCACCGCATCCTCCTCACGTACGAGGCCGAGGCGGAAGGCATCACGTCCGATAAGATCATCGACAAGATTCTGGACGAAGTGCCGGTGCCGTAATGGCGATTGACGTTAAAGAGCTCATGGCGAAGGTGGGGAAGATTCGAATCCTCACCAACCGCCTCATTGACGACCAGCTGGCCGGCGACTATCATTCGACCTTCAAGGGACAGGGCGTCGAGTTCGACGAAGTGCGTCCGTACATCGCCGGGGACGATGTCCGCACGATCGACTGGAACGTCACCGCCCGCACGGGCGTCCCGCACATCAAGCGCTTCTCTGAGGAGCGCGAACTGACGATTCTCTTTCTCGTCGACGTGTCGGGTTCGCAGAGCTACGGTTCCGTGCATCGCTCGAAGGCCGAGCTTGCGGCGGAAGTGACGGCGCTTCTCGCGCTCACGGCGATTCGCAATCAGGACAAGATCGGGCTCATCCTCTTCTCGGACAAGATCGTCAAGTACATTCCGCCGCGCAAGGGACGCGACTCCGTGATGCGCCTCGTGCGCGAAGTGCTCGCGGCCGAAGACGAGGCGGAGGGCGGCACGGATCTCGAAGGCGCGCTTAAGTTCCTGAACGGCGTGCAGAAGCGCAAGGCCGTCGTCTTCCTCGTCAGCGACTTCCTTAACTCCGTACCGCGGTGCGTCTCGCCTGCGGCGGGTAACAGTTCCCTTCCCGAGAACCTACTCCGTGCGACGGCCCGGCATCACGATCTCGTCTGCGTGCCGGTCTCGGATCCGGCCGAGTCGGAGCTGCCCGATGTCGGACTTGTCGAGCTGGAGGATCCGGAGACGGGTGCGCTAATGCTCGTCGACACCTCGTCCCGGGCCGTGCGCCGCGCCTTCGCCGCAAAGGCCGCCGCCGAGCGCGAAGCGCTCCTCAAGGTCTTCCGCAAGCATGCGATCGATACACTCCCGATCGACACGGCAACCCCTTACATCAACGAGGTCCGCGCCCTCTTCCGCCGTCGCGCCCGCAAACGCTAAGCCAAAGATCCGCCATCAACCTCAACCTCCAACCTCAACCTCATCCATGTCCACACTCATCATCAAAGGCGGCAAGACGATTACCGGTACGCATCGCGTACCCGGCAACAAGAACGCTGCCCTGCCGATGATCGCGGCGACGCTCCTCACGTCCGAACCGGTGACGATCGCGAATCTCCCCGAGATCGCCGACGTCGCGGCGATGCTGGAGGCGGCGAAGACGTTCGGGGTGAAGGTGTCGCGCGATCTCGCGGCCGGTACGGTGACGCTCGCGGCGGCGAAGCTGAAGACGGCGAAGATCGATCCGATGCTCGCGGCGAAGATCCGCACGTCGTTCCTCTTCGCGGGGCCGCTTCTCGCGCGGCTTGGACGCGCATCGTTGCCGCCGCCCGGCGGCGATGCAATCGGCCACCGCCGGCTCGACACGCATTTCGATGGTTTCCGGGCGCTCGGCGCGAAGGCGACGCTGGGCAAGAAGGCGCTGACGTTTAAGGGAAAACTCAAAGGCGCGAAGATGCTCTTGGACGAGGCGTCGGTGACGGCGACGGAGAACATCCTGATGGCCTCCGTCCTCGCTGAAGGCAAGACCGAAATCTATAACGCCGCCTGTGAGCCGCACATCGTCGACCTTGCGAATATGCTGAACGCGATGGGCGCACAGATCGAGGGCGCGGGCACGAATCTCCTTCGCGTGACGGGCGTCCCGGCGTTGCACGGGGCGACCGTGCGCGTCGGTTGTGACTACATCGAGGCCGGAAGCTACATTGCCGCGGCGGCGGTGACGGGCGGCGCGCTCACGCTCACGAATGTCGAATCCGCGCCGTTCGAGGTGCTCGCGAAGGCCTTTCATCGTTTCGGCATCACCTGGACGACGAATTCGCGCGAGGGGACGCTCACGTATGTGCCCAAGAAGCGGCTCAAGATGAAGTACGATCTCGGCGACGCGATTCCGTCCATCGCCGACGACACGTGGCCGGCGATTCCCTCGGACATTCTCTCGGTGCTGATCGTCGTCGCGACGCAGACGCGTGGCACGTGTCTTTTCTACGAGAAGATGTTCGAGTCGCGGCTATACTTCGTTGACCACCTCCGACAGATGGGCGCGAAGATCGTGCAGTGTGATCCGCATCGCGTGGTCGTGACGGGACCGACGCGGCTTGCCGGGGGCACGGTCAGTTCAAACGACATCCGCGCCGGCATCTCGCTTGTCATCGCGGCGTTGGCGGCGAAGGGCGAGACGCGCATCAGCAACGCCGAGTCGATCGACCGCGGTTACGTGGCGGTCGAGAAGGAGCTTCGTGCGCTCGGCGGGGATGTGGTGAGGGAATGAAGGTAGAGGTTGGCGGTTGAGGTTGAAGACATGGTGGGGATTCTTTTAGGAGCGATTCTGACGACGGCGGGGGCGAACGGCGTCGATCTGACGATTGAAGGCGAATCGACGCAGGTCGATCCGGCGAAGAGCCTTTTCCTGACGGTGACGTTGAAGACGCCGCGCGGTGTGGTGGCGACACTCCCCGACCTCCGCGAGAGGGTCGCCGGATTCTCGCTCGCCGAGGATTTCGCCGAAGAGCCGAAAACCGAACCCGACGGTTCGACGGTGCAGGTCGCCAACTGGCGCCTCGTCCCCGAGCCCGCCGCCGAGACGTACAAGCTGAAGCCCCTGGCGGTGGGTGATGTTCTCGTTCCGCCGGTCTACTTCACTCCGCCGGCCGCGCGCGAACCGGTGACCGGCGCGATGGAAACCAACCCGACGCGCGACTTGCCGCCGCTCAGCTGGGAGCTCGTCGGTTGGGTTGTCATCGCGCTTCTCGCGGTGGCGTTGTTGGTTGTCGGTTGCTGGTTGCTCGTTCGGTTCCTGGCGCAGAAGGTGAAGGAGCATCGCATGAGCCCGATCGAGCGCGCCTGGGTTGAGCTCGACCGACTTCTCAAAAAGGGGCTTCCGGGGCGCGGACGCTACAAGGACTTCTACGTCGAGCTCACGATGGTCGTCCGCCGCTACGTTCAGCGCAAGTACGGCATCAAGGCTCCGAACCTCACGACCGAGGAATTCCTCCGCGAGGCCGGAAAGAGCCTCACGGAGAGCGGGGGCAACCTCGCCCCCGACGCGCTGAAACGTTTTCTCGAGTCGGCCGACCTCATCAAGTTCGCCGGCGTCGAGGCGACGCCCGAGATGGCGGATGAGGCCACGGACTCGGCGCGCTCCTATTTGAAGGACGATTCGAAGGACGTCGGACGTCGGATGTCGGACGTCGGGGGAGGCCAATCGTGAATTTTGTGAATCCCTGGTTGCTTCTGTTGGCCCTGCCGCTTGGCCTCGCGGCCTGGCGACTTCTTCGTCGCGGACGCAAGGGCGGCATCCGATTCTCGGCCGTGGGCCGCATCCCCGCGAATGCGGCGGGCTGGCGGGCAAAGGTTGCCGCGCTGACGCCGTTCGTTTTACTGGCGGGGCTCGCACTCCTCGTCATCGCAGTTGCGCGTCCGCGTTCGCCGCTCGCCCACGAACGCCGGAGTGTCGATGCGATTGCGATTGCGATGACGGTCGATGTTTCGGGGTCGATGGACGCCTTGGACCTAACGCCGCCCGGCGAGAAGTTCTCGCGCGAGACGACGCGCCTCGCGGTCGTGAAGAAACTTTTTGCGGAATTCGTCGAGAAGCGACCCGACGACCTCATTGGACTCGTCACCTTCGGCGGCTATGCGGCGACGCGCTCGCCGCTCACGGCCGACCATCAGGCGCTCTTGAACGTCCTCCGGGGCGTGCAGATCCCGTCCGTGGCCGTCGATGCGCAGGGCAACACCATCGCCGGCGACGAGCAGATGACGGCGATTGGCGACGGACTCGCGACGGCGCTGGCGCGGCTCAAGGACGCGAAGCCGACGTCGAAGATTGTGATCTTGCTTTCGGACGGTGTCTCCAACACGGGCGCGGTCGAGCCGAATGAGGCGGCGGCTGCTGCCGCGAAGATGGGTGTCAAAGTCTATGCGATCGGCATCGGCACGCGGGCGAGGCGGACGCCGATCTTCGGGCGTGACATCTTCGGACGGACGGCGATCAATTATGCGGATATGACCTTCGACGAGAAGCAGCTAAAGTCCATCGCCGCGAAGACGGGCGGTCGCTACTTCTCGGTCCAGGACCGCGACGGACTCAAGGAGGCGCTCGAAGAAATTTCGCAATTGGAGACGACGAAGCTCGAGTCCGACGCCTACGATCGCTGGACCGAGCACTTTGCGACGTTCCTTCTGCTTGGCGCCGTGCTCGTGTTGGCCGCTGTCTCCCTCTCGATGTCCGCAACACGTCGCCTGGCCTAATGCGCTTGACCGCTCAATTTTTGGTATAATTCAAGCTTAAACAAGAACCTATATCTAGGAGTTCACATGAAGATTGCAATTGGTTCCGACCATGGTGGCGTCGAGCTCAAGGCGACGCTTGTTTCTGCGCTTTCCGCTTTGGCGACGATTGACGACAAGGGCCCGGCCGACAAGACGAGCTGCGATTATCCCGACTACGCGGTCAAGGTCGCGCTGGACGTCGCCTCGGGCACGGCCGACTTCGGTATTCTCATTTGCCGCAGTGGCATCGGCATGTCGATGACGGCGAACCGTTTCCAGAACGTCCGTGCGGCGATCTGCGCGACGACGGACGCGGCCGTGACGACGCGCCAGCACAACGGCGCGAACGTCCTCTGCCTCGGGGCGGATGTCGTTTCCCCGGCCTATGCGGTCGAGATCGCGAAGGCCTTTGTGGCGACGCCGGTCGACGAAGACGCGCGTCACGCGCGCCGCCGCTGGAAGCTCGAGCGTGCGAATCGTCTCTCCGACTGCTCGGGCCTGATGGCGTCCGATCCCGAGATCTTCGCGACGATCGCCGCGCAGACCGCGCAGGAAGACGCCGAGATCAACCTTATCGCGTCCGAGAACACCTCGAGCCGTGCGTGCCGCGAGGCAGCGGGCTCGGTGCTCATGAACAAGTACGCCGAGGGCTATCCGGGGAAGCGCTGGTATTCGGGCTGTCTCCCGGTTGACGCGGCGGAACAGCTCGCGATCGACCGCGCGAAGGCGCTTTTCGGCGCGGAGCACGCGAACGTGCAGCCGCACTGCGGCTCGGCGGCGAACATGGCCGTCTACTTCGCGACGATCAAGCCGGGCGACACGATCATGTCGATGAGCCTCGACCAGGGTGGTCACCTCTCGCACGGTTCGGCCGTCAACTTCTCGGGCAAGATCTACAACATCGTCCCCTACACGGTCGATCCGAAGACCGAGATGCTCGACTATGACGCGATGGAGCGCGAGGCGATGGAAGTGAAGCCGAAGATCCTCCTCACGGGCGCCTCGGCCTATCCGCGCACGATCGACTTCAAGCGCATTCGCGAGATCTGCGACAAGGTCGGCTGCATCATGATGGTCGACATGGCTCACATCGCGGGCCTCGTGGCGGGCGGGGCGCATCCCTCGCCGGTCCCGTATGCCGATTTCGTGACGACGACGACCCACAAGACGCTCGGCGGTCCGCGCGGCGGCATGGTCCTCTGCAAGGCGCAGTGGGCGAAGGCGCTCGACTCGGCCGTCTTCCCGGGCATGCAGGGCGGCCCGCTCGAGAACATCATCGCGGCGAAGGCCGTCATGTTCCGCGAGTGGATGAGCGAGGAGAAGAAGGGCTACGCGCAGCAGGTCGTGAAGAACTGCCAGGTCCTCTGCAAGACGGTTCAGGACCGCGGCTACCGCATCGTCTCGGGCGGCACCGACAACCACCTCTTCCTCGTGGATGTGAAGACCTCGAAGGGCATCACGGGCAAGGAAGCGGCGGCGGCGCTCGACGCGGCCGGCATCATCGTCAATAAGAACACGATTCCGTACGACCAGGAGAGTCCGTTCAAGACCTCGGGCATCCGCGTCGGCACGGCCTCGGCGACGACCCGCGGCATGAAGGAGCCCGAGATGATCAAGATCGGCACCTGGATCGCGGACGTCCTCGACCACATCGCCGACACGACCGTGCAGGAGCGCGTCAAGCGTGAAGCAGCCGAGCTCGTCAAGGGCTTCCCGGTTCCGTAATCATGTCTAAAGTTGCGATTGTGGGGATTGTGGGGCGGACGAACGCGGGTAAATCCACGCTCGTCAATGCCCTTGTCGGCGAAAAGGTTTCGATTGTCTCGCCTGTCGAGCAGACGACGCGCAATACGGTGCGCGGCATCGTCTCCGATGAGCGCGGGCAGCTTGTGCTTCTGGACACGCCCGGGCTCCACAAGGCCGTCGGCGAACTCGGTCGGCTTTTGAACCGCATGGCCCGTCGGTCGGCGGCGGGTACCGACATCACCTGTGTTGTCTTCGACGCCGCGCAGGAGCCGCAGCTCGAGGACATCGGTTGGATGCAGCGCATCGCGAAGGAGAAGCCCGAGAAGGTGGTCTTCGTCCTCAACAAGGCCGACCGCGCGCCGTTCTACGAGACGATGTTCAGGGATGCGTGGGCGGAAGCTCTTACCAGCGCCGCGGCCGAGGACGGCTCGCGGTACGGAGAGCCCCTTTGGATCAAATGCATCGCGTCCACTCCGGGTGGGGCGAAGCAGGTCGGGGAGGCGCTTTTCGAGCTTGCGGAGGAAGGCGAGAAGCTTTTTGACGACGATATCGTCACCGACTATCCGCGCAAGCTCGCGATCGCTGATTCGATTCGCGAGAAGTATCTCGCGAAACTCCATCAGGAGCTCCCGCACGAACTCGGCGTCTTCGTGAAGTCGATTCACGAGAAGCCGCCGCGCACGTCTGCGAACGGCACGGATCTCCCCGTGTGGGAAATCGGCGTCGACATTCTCGTCAACCGCGCGTCACAGAAGCCGATTGTGATCGGCAAGGCGGCGCAGACGATCAAGTACGTGCGCAAGTGTTCGGAGCGCGAGGTCGGCGAGATGTTCGGCGTGAAGGCCGCGATGGAGCTCTGGGTGCGCGTCGAGCCGAACTGGATGAAGAATCCGAAGATTCTCGCCGAGCTCGGGTACATGGGCGATTTGGTTTAAGGTAGAAAGTTGAAAGTCGCGTTCCCAGAGAGATCCCGAAAGTCGGTCGTCGCGAGTCGCCCGTCGTGTGCGACGTTCGTTTCTCTCATCCTCTCGGCTTTCGCTCTGTCGGCTTTCGCCGGACAGCCCTCCGACCTTGACGTGGCACGCGCCGCGTTGCGCGACGGCCTGTGGCAGGTTGCGCGTCTTCATGCGGCGGCGGCCGGTGGCGATGAGGCGCGGCTGGTGATTCTAGAGAGCTACGCGAGCGAGGGCCGTTGGGACGATGTCAAGGCCGAGCTTGCGACGGCGGCGGTGCCGACGAACAGTGCGGCGTTCGCCTATTATCAGGCTGTGGTCGACAATCGGCTGGCGGCGGCGGCCGAGTGTCTGAAGGCTTCGGGCTCTCAGGCGGGACTTGCCGAGGCCAAGATGCTGGAAGCCGACCTTTGTCTGAAGCGCGCCGATCTGCCGGCGGCGAAGGCCTGTTGGGCGGAAGTCCTGTCCCTGACGAACGCGGGAGAGCGGGCCGTGGCGATTGCTAGCATCAACCTTGGGGACGAGACGGCGATGCGAAACGCCTACAGGCGTACGGTTTCGGTGCCGCTCAAGCGCCGTATTGCCCTGCGGCTCGGGATGTCCCTTGTCAGTCGCAAGGAGTCGGAAGCGGAGGGCACGCGTTTGATTCGCGCGGTCGTGGCGGATGCGCCCGATGCCGAGGGCGCCTGCGACGCCTTCGTTGCGCTGGCGAATGCCGCTGCACGCGCGGGGCGTTGGAAAGAGGCGGTCAAGACGTATGCCGATGCCGTCGAAATCTGGCCGACGGCATTCAAGCGGCTGGACGTGCAGGAGGGACGCGGCGAGGCTTTGCTTAAGCTTGGCCGATTCGAAGAGGCGTTTCAGGCGTTTGTTGCGGCTGAGGCTCTGGCGGAGGCCGACTCGGCGCGGGCGCGGACGATCTTGCGGCAGGGCGACGCCCTCTCGGAGCTCGGCCGCGGGGCGGAGGCGATGGGACGCTATCGCGCGGTACTCGAGAAGTATCCGGAGACCGAAACGGCGGTGGCGCTGAAGCGGCTGATCGGCCTGCGTGAACGCGAGACCCGCGGTCGTGACTTCTACAAGGCCTATCAGTTCGAGGAGGCGCGAAAGACGTTTGCGGAAGTTGCCGCGGCCGATCCGAGCCGGAAGGCGCGAATGGATTTCTTCGAGGTGCTGTGTCTTTACGGTCTCGGACGTGACGATGAGGCCTCGGGCAAGGCCCGCGTACTGGCCGAGACGTCGGTGGAGCCCTTCGTGCGCGCCGAGGCCGTCCTCTGGCTGGCCAAATTCACCTACAACAGGTGCGAATGGAAGGAATCCGTCTCGCTGTTCCGGACCTATGCGGATCTCAAGTCCACCGCGACATTCGCCCCTGTGGCGCTACTTTGGGCCGCGCGTGCGGCCTTTGCGGACAATGACTTCGCGCAGTCGATCCAGATCGCGACGCAACTGGCCGAGCGCTATCCCGAGTCGGCAGCCGTGGCGCCGGCGCTGCTCGTGCAGGCGGAAGCCTTGGTCGAACAGGCGCGGTTTGACGAGGCGGTCCTGGTGCTGGACCGTGCGACGGCCGCGTCCGGCACGGAGCGCGCAGACCGTCTGAAGGCCCGTTTGCTCAAGGCCGATGCGCTTTTTGCGACGGGTGTGGACAATCCGGCCCGGTATCAGGCGGCGCTTGAGGCCTATCGTGCGGTGCTGTTTGGCGAAGAGCTGGACGCGGACCTGCGTCTGTCCGTGGCCTTTAAGATCGGCCGGACGCTTGAGAAGCTGAAGCGCACCGACGAGGCGATCGACCAGTACTACACGCAAGTCGTTCTGGCCTATCGGGACGGCCGTCAGCGCGGCGAACGTTTCGGAGACAAGGCCCGCGCGGTCTTTTCACGCGCGGCGTTCATTCTGGCAGAGGGCTTTGAAGACCGCGGACGCGACTATCAGGCGGTTGGCATTCTCAAGCTCGTCGTCGAGAGCGGCGTGCCGGCAGCCGAAGAGGCGGAGAAGCGCATCTCGCGAATCTACAAGAAAGGACTGTTTCTATGATGTTGATGGGCGGCATCGTCTCTTGGATTCTCCTGTTGCTGGCAATCGTGTCGGTCGTGGTCTATTTCGAGCGCCTGGTCGAGCTGCGGCGCGCCCAGATCGACTATCAGGATTTTCTCAAGGGAATCGTCAACATCCTTTCGGCGGGCAACGACGAGGAGGCCCTGGCGATTTGCGAGGACACGGGCGCGCCGGTTGCGAATGTCGTCGCGACGGCGATTCGACACGCCTCGGGTTCGGCCCGCGTGCTGCGCGACGCCGTCGATTCCCAGGGACGTGCCGAGATCGGCCGCTTGGACCGCCGTCTGGCGTCGCTCGCGATCATCGCCCAGATCGCGCCGCTCCTGGGGTTGCTCGGAACGGTCATCGGATTCATCAAGACGGTTCTCGTGGCGAATGCCCAGGACGTCGTGGCGCGGGCCGATCTCTTCACCGGGGCGATGGAGGCTTTGGTCGCGGCCGCGATGGGACTCGCGGTGGCGATTCCCGTCTCGGTGATGTACGGCTCTTTGCGCGTCCGTCTCGATCGCACGGTCGTCGAACTTGAGGCGGCTGCGAGCCAGATCGTCGGTTTCATTTCAACTCGTCGTGAGGAGACGCGCAAATGAGTCCGTGGGGATGGAGTCCGGAACGCACGCAGGGGATCTGGCGCTACGGTGCGCTGAGCCTCCGTCCCGTGGTCGCGGCCGCGCCCTGGGTGACCTTGGGCTTGCTGTTGCTCCTCTTCTGGATCATCGGGGGGACGCTTCTCGCTTCGAAGGGCATGCTCTTTGACCTCCCCGAGGCGGCTCTCTCCGAAGGCGAGGCGACGGGGCCGGTGGCGCTGATCATGCCGACTCCGCACGAGACGCTGGTATTCTTCGACGATTCGCGCTATCTGATGGGCGACCCGAACTCGATGGCGGCGCTTGGGGAGCATCTGGCGGAGATCACGGCGCGATCCGGACGGAAGACGCTGTTGGCGCTGGCCGACCGCCGCGTGACCGGCGGGGAGCTGATGGCCTTTGCGGCTTTGGCGCGACGAAACGGCATGCGCAAGGTCCTGTTTGCCGAAAAGAAAGCGGGCGAGGACGAATGACGGTGCTGTGGCGCGAGCTTCGGTCGGTTCTGACGGTCGGCGCCCTGTCGGCCGGGGTCGTCCTGTCGTTTCCGCTGGCGGCTTTCGATTTCAAGGCTCGGCCGGTGTCGGCCGAACCTGCGGCCTCGGCGGCCTTTGTCACCCTTTCCACCGAAGAGGAGGAGTTGCTTCTCGCATCTGCGAAAGCGACATGGCAGGACGAGTCTTCGGCGATGCAGCGCATGCGCGTGAGATTGCCGCTGGGCGAGCTTCCGGAGGAAGACGTTACGCGGTCGTTTGACATCGGCCCGGTGCCGGCGCTGTCAGCGCCGTATCCGACACCAATCGCCTATCCGCTCCCCGCTTACCGTCCGACCTCCGCGGCCGACGCACCGTCCCGACTGGCGGCCGAGGCGGCGGAGTCTGGGCGACAGCCGGCGTTCTCCAAAGACGACTTGCTCAAACTTAACTGAAAGGAACCAGAGATCATGATGACAGAAAAGCAGGTACTTAAGGCGTTCAAGGACACGGGTGCGCTTCTCGAGGGACATTTCGAGCTCCGCTCCAAGCTCCATTCGAACCGCTACTTCCAGTGCGCGAACGTGTTGCGTTATCCGCGCATCGCCGAGAAGCTCTGCAAGGAAGTGACGCGTCGCGCGGTGGCGAGCGGCAAGCTCGGCAAGAAAATCGACGGCGTCATCTCGCCGGCAGTCGGCGGCATCCTCGTCGGACACGAGGTTGCGCGCGAACTGAACGTGAAGTGCGTCTTCGCGGAGAAGGTTCAGGGCGAGGGCGTCGATGCGACGGGCAAGCCGAACACGGTTCTCGCGATGCGCCGCTTCGAGCTCAAGAAGGGCGAACGCTATGTCGTCGCCGAAGACGTTGTCACCAAGGGTGGCCGTGTGCAGGAGACGATCGATCTCGTCAAGGCGGCAGGCGCGAAGGTCGCGGGCGTCGTCCTTCTCGTCGACCGCTCGGCCGGTAAGGTCAAGTTCGGCCGCATTCCGATGTTCTCGCTCATGCAGATGACGCCCGAGACCTGGACGGCCGCTGAGTGTCCGATGTGTAAATCTGGTTCAAAGGCGTGCCATCCGGGTTCGTAAAAATGTTCAATACTGTTGAAGAGTGTCTGGAGGCGCTTCGGAAGGGCGAGATCATTCTCGTCACGGATGACGAGGACCGTGAGAACGAAGGCGACTGCATCTGTGCGGCCGAATTCGCGACGACGGAGAATGTGAACTTCATGGCGACCCATGCGAAGGGGCTTATCTGCATGCCGATGAGCCGCGCGTGGTGCGAGAAGCTCGGCCTTCCGCAGATGGTTCAGACGAACACCGACAACCACCAGACGGCGTTCACCGTTTCGATCGACGGCGTCGACACGACGACGGGCATTTCCGCCGCCGAGCGTTCGATGACCGCGCTCGCCACGGTGAAGGACGGCGCGAAGCCCGAGGACTTCCGCCGTCCCGGACATATGTTCCCGCTGCAGGCGCGCGAAGGGGGCGTTCTCAAACGCGCGGGTCACACCGAGGCGACGGTTGACCTCTGCCGCCTCGCGGGCTTGAAGGAAGTCGGCCTTTGCTGCGAGATCATGAAGGACGACGGTAACATGGCCCGCATGGATGACGTCGAGGCCTTCGCGCAGAAGCATCATCTCAAGATGATGACGATCGCTGACCTGATCGCCTTTCGCTTGGCGAAAGGCGATCAGGAGGAGAAGGTTGAAGGTGAAGGTGAACGGCGGAATTTCCTTGTCGACAAGATCGAGACGGTTGATTTGCCGACGGATCACGGAAGCTTCACGCTCACAATGTACAAGAGCCGCCTGACGGGGCTTGAACATCTCGCACTCGTGAAGGGCAATGTCGCGGACGGCGAGCCGGTCCTCGTGCGCGTTCACTCCGAATGCTTCACAGGCGACGTTCTCGGCAGCGAGCGCTGCGATTGCGGTCCCCAGCTGCACACCGCCATGGAGATGATCGAGAAGGAAGGCCGAGGCGCCGTTCTCTACATGCGCCAGGAAGGTCGCGGCATTGGGCTCGCGAACAAGCTGCACGCCTACAAGAAGCAGGAGGAGGGACTCGACACCGTCGAAGCGAACGTCGCCTTGGGCTTCGCCCCCGACCTCCGTGACTACGGCGAAGGCGCCCAGATGCTCGTCGACCTCGGCATCCACAAGCTCAGGCTCATGACGAACAACCCATGCAAGATCGCGGGCCTCGAGGGCTACGGACTCGAAATCGTCGAGCGCGTGCCGATCATCATTCCGGCGAACGCGCACGACAAGAGATATCTCGACACGAAGCGCGAGAAGATGGGACATATTTTTTAATGACTGAATGACCGAATTGGCGAATTGGCGAATGAAGGAGGGTTTGTAATGAAAGTGAAAATGGCGACGTCTGTCCTATGTCTTATGTCTTATGTCCTTTCGGTTGGTGCCGCGGAGCGGCCGGTGCCGCGTCCCGCGCAGCTCGAGCGCATTCGCGAGGGGGTCGAAGTTTATGGCATCGTGCATTGGGGACTCAACACCTACACTGACCGTGAGTGGGGGTTTGGTGACGAGGATCCGGCGTGGCTGAATCCCGATGCGTTTGACGCCGACCAGATTGTCGGCGCGTGCGCGGTTGGCGGCCTTCAGGGACTCATCATTGTCGCGAAGCACCATGACGGTTTCTGCCTCTGGCCGACGAAGACGACGGAGCACAACATCACGAAGTCCCCGTTCCGGGGCGGCAAGGGCAACTACGTCAAGGAGATGGAACAGGCCTGTCGCAAGTACGGACTCAAGTTCGGCGTCTATGTCTCGCCGTGGGACCGCAACAACGCCGCCTATGGCTCGGAGAAGTACGTGACGGACGTCTTTCAGGCGCAGATTCGCGAGCTCCTCTCGGGCGATTATGGCGAAGTCTTCGAGATGTGGTTCGATGGCGCGAACGGTGGTGACGGCTACTACGGCGGCGCACGCGAGCGTCGGAAGATTCCGGACGGCTACTACCGCTATGAGACCGAGACGTTTGCGATGGTTCGGAAGTTGCAGTCGAAGGTCTGCATCTTCAACGAGGGTGATGGTGCGGACTTCCGCTGGCCGGGCAACGAGCGCGGCGAACTGTGCGACGATTCGGCGGCAACCGTCCGTTCGTATGATAAGTCTTGCTACAGGACGTACTGCAATCGCGGCGACCTGAAGGACGGCACGACCTTCCATCCGCCGGAAGCCGACTTCCCGCTTCGTAAGGGCTGGTTCTATCATGAGAAGGAAAAGAATACCGTCCGTTGCGGCGAGTTCCTGATGCAGCGCTATCTCAATACGGTCGGCAACGGCGGTACGATGAATCTCGGTGTCGCCCCCGACCGCCACGGACGCCTTGCCCCCGAGGACGTCGCCGCGCTCAAGCGCTTCGGCGAGCTGAAGAAGGAGTTCTTCGCGCAGCCCGTGACGAAGGGTCCGTGCAATGTCGTCGTGATGGCCGAGGATGTCGCCCAGGGCGAGTCCGTCAAGAGCTGGACACTGAAGTCGGCGGGCAAGGTTATCGCGTCCGGAACCGCGCTCGGCATCAAGCGCATCCGTGTGCTGCCGCAGCCGGTCGCGGCGGAATCCTTGACGGTGGAGACGGATTCCTTCGCCGGCAAGGTCGTCCCAGCGATGCGACTCTATTATGTCGACCCGAAGACGCTCAACCGCGTGATGAACGCGACGACAACGAACGGTGAGACGGACACGGCTCAGTGGATGACTAACGCGAAGTGAAGCGTAAACGGGGACGAGGCACTCTTGCCTCGTCGCAGAAAAGGAAATCTACCACTATGAAGATTGCAGTTATCGGAGACGGCGGCTGGGGCACGGCGAACGCGATGCTTCTGGCGGGGTACGGCCACGAGGTCACGCTTTGGGGCGCGTTCCCCGAGTACATCGAGGAGATGAAGAAGACGCGGCGGAACGAGAAGTTCCTCAAAGGCGTCACACTCCCCGACAATCTGAATCTGACGGGCGACCGCGCCGAAGCGGTTGCCGGTGCCGAGGTCGTCGTCCTCGCGCCGCCGTCGAAGTTCTTCACGCACGTGGTGGAATCGTTCAGGGGACTCATCACGTCCGACATGCTCGTCGTCTCAATCACGAAGGGACTCTGCGAGAAGACGAACCGCCGCATGACTGATCTTGGCGAGGAGATCCTCGGCACGGGGCCGATCGTGGCCCTGGCTGGACCGACGCATGCGGAGGAAGTCTCGCGCGGCATCCCGACGACGATCGTCGCCGCCTGTCCGGACGCGGCGAAGGCGAAGCGCGTGCAGGAAATCTGGTCGGGTCCGCTCTTCCGCGTCTACACGTCGAACGATCCGGTCGGTGTCGAGATCGGCGGCGCGGTGAAGAACGTTCTCGCGATCGCCGTCGGCTGTTCGGACGGCATGGGCTTCGGCGACAATACGCGCGCGGCGCTCATTACGCGCGGACTCGTCGAGATGAAGCGCTTTGTGCTCGCCTACGGCGGCAAGGAGGAGACGCTCAACGGGCTCGCCGGCATCGGCGACCTGATCGTTACCTGCACGTCGCAGCACTCGCGCAACCACTCCGTTGGCGAACGCCTCGGCAAGGGCGAGAAGATCGCCGACATCCTCGGCTCGATGCAGATGGTCGCCGAAGGCGTCTGGAACGCGAAGGTCGTCCACGAGATCGCGAAGAAGCTCGGCGTCGAGATGCCGATTTGCGAACTCGTCTACGCCCTCTGCTACGAGGGCTTCAACGCCAAGGACGCCGTCGCCGCGATGATGGGGCGCGAGCTGAAGAGCGAATAACTCCGTACCGCGAGCCGTCTCGGCCGCGGCGTTTCCACGCAATGAATACGATCTTCGCCATCTTCTCGTTTGCCCTCGGGGCGTGCATTGCGTCGTTCCTCAATGTCGTCATCTGGCGCGTGCCGCGCGGGGAGTCGATTGTCTCGCCGCCGTCGCACTGTCCGAAATGCGGAACGCCGATCAAGGGCTACCAGAACATCCCGATTCTCGCGTGGCTCTTCCTGCGCGGCAAGTGCGCGACCTGCAAAGCGCCGATCTCGCCGCGCTACATTCTGATAGAGACGCTCGGTGGGTGTCTCTTTCTCGCGGCGTTCATTCATGTGTTTGCTGCGGCTGGCGCATTCGTGGAGCCGAAGTTTCATTTGATGGGCGATCCTTTCTTGGGATGGCTAAACTGGTTTCATCTGTCGGTCTGGTGGATTTGGATTTCGCTCATGATCGTCGGCTCGATGATCGACTTCGACCACAAGCTCCTGCCGGACTTCATGACCGTCGGCGGCATGATCCTTGGTGTCTTGTGGAATGGCGTCGTGACGATTCACCAATTCGCCAATTCGTCAACTCGCCAATTTCCCGATTCGGTCATTCAGTTATTCAGTTATTCGGTCATTCAGTCCCTTCTGGGTCTCGCCTTCGGCTTTGGTCTGTTTGCGCTCATCAGGCTTCTCGGCACGAAGGCGTTCAAACGCGAGGCGATGGGGATGGGCGATGTCTTCCTGATGGGGGCGGTCGGCGCGTTGTTCGGTCCGATGGCCGTTCTGTTCGTCCTCATCTTCTCGTCGCTCTTCGGCTCGGTGATCGGCGTTTCGCTGATTGCGCTCTCGAAGACGAAGTTCGGCAAGTTCGTCGAGATTCCCTATGGGCCGTACATATGCCTAGCGACATTGCTCTGGATGTTCTACGGCGTTGAGATCGTCAGGTGGTATCTCGGCCTGATGAAGTAAGGTCTCTTGTGTCCGTTTGAGCGACGAATCGGTTTCCTTTACGACCGACATCCTATGCGAGGAGTGGTAAACTCTCGGGTATCACCATCCCTCATAAGAAAGGAGCGGCCCATGAAGTTCTACCGATGCAAGAAATGCGGAAAAATCGTTTGCCTGATCAAGGAAACCTCCGCCGAGATGGCGTGCTGCTCCGAGACGATGAAGGAGCTGGTCGTAGGCACGGGCGACGGCGTACTGGAGAAGCATGTGCCCGTCTATTCGCACGAAAATGGAATCGTGTGGGTGCGTGTCGGCACGCTTGAGCATCCGATGACGGAGTCGCATTACATTGCCTGGATCGTGTTGGAGACGAAGGCGGGATATCAGCTCAAGTACCTGAAGGCCTGCTGTTATCCCGAGGCGCAATTCGCCCTGATTCCGCACGATGAGATCATTCACGTCTACGCCTATTGCAACATGCACGGGTTATGGCGCAGGTGAAGACGGATCGCTGTCCGGGCCTTGTCGCAGAAGGCGCCGCTGCGGGTCGGGGTGCAGCTCGCTCCGAGCTTTTTCGGGAACCCACCCGACACGGCATCCCCGAGGTGAATGAGCCGCGTTTCTTTTACTTCCGCCCGCAGTCTTTGCGGTTAATCGAGGCATCGCCAGCCGCGTCGGTCCCGAAAAACTCTCCGCGACTCACCCCGACCCTACGCTGTCGTCGCATCCGAAAGGAGGTGTCGATAAGCAGGAAAGTCACGGACTTCAGCCAACCCGTGCAGGCCGGAAGTGCGGGTCGGGCGTCACCGCCCGGAGGCCGCGTATTTGGAGCAGGGCAGGTTCAATGCAACCACCGCGTCTCACCGTGCGGCCATAGTGCCGTTTTGCCGCCTTATGCGCGGGGAATTTTTGTTATAATACAAGGAAAATTCTTTTCTCGCAGTAAGGAGTAACTGATGAAAGACCTGAAGGCCGCCTACAAGACCATTGAAGCTGATCATTTCGCCCCGCAGATGGAAATCTCGTTCATTGACGGCGGCAATCGTCAGACGTTCCATTACGAGAAGGTGACGTGGAACATCGGCGGCGAGGAGAAGGGGCTTCGGTACGGCGAGAATCCGGGACAGGAGGCGGCGCTCTACAAGCTCGTGAACGGCAACCTCGTTCTCGGCGATGTCGAGATTCTTCAGCCGGGGCAGTACCTCGCGTCCGTTCCCGAACTCCTGCAGTCGGGCAAGCATCCGGGCAAGACGAACGTCACCGATACGGACAACGCGCTCAACATTCTCCGCTATCTGATGGACAAGCCGTGCGCGGTCATCGTCAAGCATAACAATCCGTGCGGCGTCGCGACGGGCTCGACGCTCGCCGAGGCCTATTTCCGTGCGAACAAGGCGGATCGCCTGGCGGCGTTCGGCGGCGCGATCGCGCTCAACCGCGAGTGCGACCTCGAGACGGCGAAGCTCATCATCGAGAACTACGCCGAAGTCGTCGTGGCTCCTGACTTCAAGCCGGGCGTGATGGACCTCTTCGCGACGAAGAAGAATCTGCGCGTCTTCCGTATCAAGAACATGGATCGCCTCACGAGCTTCGTCGCGAAGCATGTCATTGACTTCAAGTCGCTGATTGACGGCGGCATCGTCGCGCAGACCTCGTTCAGCGCGAACGCGCGCAAGCCCGAGGATTTCATGCCGGCCTATTGCAACCGCAAGATCACGAACAAGGAGACGGGCGAGGTCTCGTACAAGGAGTACAAGATCAACCGCCTGCCGACGGCGAAGGAATACGAAGACCTCGTCTTCGGCTGGCTCGTCGAGGCGGGCGTCACGTCGAACTCCGTCCTTTACGTGAAGGACGGTGTCACGGTCGGCATCGGCACAGGCGAGCAGGACCGCGTCGGCGTCGCCGAGATCGCGCGTGACAAGGCGTACACGAAGCACGCGGACTGGATCGCGTGGGAGAAGTACCAGAAGCCCTTCAACGACCTCTGTCTCGCGTTCGGCGAGGAGGACGGCGCGAAGAAGCAGGCCGAGATCATGGAACAGACCAAGGCGGAGAAGGGCGGCCTTCCGGGCTGCGCGATGGTCTCCGACGCGTTCTTCCCGTTCCGCGACGGTCTCGAGGTCGGCCTGCGCGAAGGCATCACGTCAGTCGTCCAGCCGGGCGGCGCGATCCGCGACTGGGACGTCATCGACTGCGCGAATGACGCGGGCATCGCGATGGTCTTCACCGGCCAGCGCTCGTTCCGTCACTAAGTAGTCTCTGTGCTTTTTTTTCCGTTCCTGCTTGACAGGGTGGACGGAAATGTGATAAAGTAATCGCGTGTTTACGAAAGGAAGGGCACGCGATGAACGAACGCAAAAAGAGAACCGACGGTATCGAGACGCGCGAGGCGATCCTTGCGGCGGCCGAGATCGAGTTCGCGGAGAAGGGCTATGAACTCGCCTCTGTGCGGACGATCTGCAAGGCGGCGGGGGCGAACGTGGCGCTGGCGAACCGCTACTTCGGGTCGAAGGCCGAGCTTTACAAGATTGTCGCGCAGCGGCTCTTCGGCGACCTCGGCGCGCCGCTCGCGGAGATTCCCGCGAAGGTAAAGGACGCGGCGAGTTGGCGGGCGGCCGTGCGCGAGTGGATCGACGACATGCTCTTCATGACGATTCCAACGGAAAGGGCGCAGAAGCTTTGCGCGGGACTCTTCCGGCAAGAGGTGACGCGTCCGACGGAATTCTTCAAATCCTTCATGGACACCTTCGGTAAGCCGGTCTACGCGGCTCTCGAGAAGCTGATCGCGAGGGCGTCCCCGAAAGTACCCGCGGTGACCTCACCGCGAGGCATGGTAACAGCCTCCATCTGGTCTCAAGTGACAATCTATGCCCTCGCCGACGAAAAGGCCCTGAAGCCGTTCCGTCCGAAAGGCCTGAGCCGGGCTGCTTGGCGAGACGCCGTCGCGGAGCATGTCGCTGCGAGCGTCTTTTCGGGGTTGAGTTACGAGAGTTAAGTTGTGAGAGTTAACTTCAACTCAAACATGAAACCCTCCTTCACCTCCCTCTTCCTCACGAACTTCTTCGGGGTTGTCAATGATAACTTCCTGAAGACGTTCGCGAGTTTCGTGATTCTCGGTTGGCTCGCCGACGAGCGGCTGCATTCCGTTTTCATGGGCGCGACAGCCGGGGCGCTCGTGCTTCCGTACATCCTCTGCTCGCCGCTTGCAGATCGACTGACGGTCGTCTTCCCGAAGGTGAAGATCCTCCGGCTCGCGAAGGGAGTGGAACTGCCGATCGTCGCGCTTGCAATCGTCGGCTTCCTGACGCAGTCGATTCCGTGCGTCGTCGGGGCGATTCTCCTGATGGGAATCCAGAGTTCGCTCTATTCCCCGGCGAAATACGCGCTTGTCCGCGACGTGGGCGGCGCCGACCGGATATCAGTCGGGATGGGCGGCATGGAAGGCGTCGCGTTTCTTGCCGTTCTCGGCGGCACGATCGCGGCGGGCTTCGTCTTCGACCGTGCGCCGATAATCGTGGCTTGCGGGGCGCTCGTCGCGTTCGCCGTGCTGGGGCTCGCGGGCTCGTACACGATTCGCGCCGAGGAGGTGCCGAACCGCACGATCCACGCGATCAATCCCGTCCGTTACCTCCGCCGCGCCGCGCGAATGGCGACGTTGCGCTATCCGGGACTCAACGCCGTCATCCTCACGCTCTCCGTCTTCTGGTTTGCGGCAGCGATGCTCCAGCAGGGGCTCATCGTCTACGGCAAGCAGATGCTCGGCCTCTCGGCGAGCGCGACGGGCGGGGTCTTGTGCACGGCGGCGATTGGCATTGTCGCGGGACAGGTCCTCGCCGGTTTCGTCGACCGCAAGGTCTTCCTTCTGGGTTGGACGGTCGTCACGGGCCTTCTCGCGGCGGTGATTCTCTCAATCCTCTTCTTTGTGCCGCTCAAGCCGACGGCATTTGCGATCCTGATCGGTGTCCTTGCGTTTGACCTTGGGTTCTTCAAGCTGCCGCTGGATGCGGAGATCCAGAAGGTTGTGAAGGGGCCACGTCTCAATACGATGCTCGCCTATTTCAACCAGGTCTCGTTCCTCTTCATGTTCGCGGCCTCGGTTGTCTACATCGGCGTGAGCGCACTCTGCGGTCCCCGCGCGTTCCTCGCGCTCCTGGCCATTCTCTTCGCGATCGCACCGCTCTACTTTGCGCTCAGCTATACGAAGGTTCTCCTCTACGTCGGCCGCTGGATCTTTCACAGACGGTATAATGTCGACGTGAGAGGTCTTGTAGAGGCTGTTGGCAGCGCCGCGGGCGAGGACGCACCGCGGTACGGGGTCGCAGTCAAAGGTCTAACCTCCGCCGTCAACCTCAACCTTCAACCTCAACCTCTTCTCGTCCTCCCCAACCACCCCGCGATGGTTGACCCGATGCTGGTCGGGGCCGAGTTCTGGCGCTATCCGCTGAAGCCGCTGGCCGATGAAAGCTTCTTCAAGACGGGTTTCGTTGCGCCGAAGGTGTTGAAGACGCTCGGGGCGGTGGCGGTGCCTGACCTGCGCAAGAACCGGTCGACGAAGGGTGCGACGATTGCGCGGGGGCTCGGCGACATCGTCAAGAATGCGCTCGCGACGGGCGGGAACGTCATCTTCTATCCCTCGGGACACATCCAGACCGAGCCCGAGTACGAGGACATCGGCACGCGTCAGCTCGCCTACAACATTTGCCGCGAGCTGCCGCCGAACGTACAGGTGATCGGCGTCAGGACGCGCGGGCTCTGGGGCTCGATCTGGTCGCGTGCCGGCCGCGACGACTCGCCGGCGTTCGTGCCGACGTTCGTGAAGAGCGTTCTTCTCTGGCTCTTCGTCGCGCCGTTCGTGCCGCGGCGGAAGGTGACGATGGAAGTCGCGAACCTGACCGAGCAGGTGAAGTCCTGGGCGGCGACGGGAACACGGCTCGAGTTCAATGCGAAGCTCAATGCGTGGTATAATGGGTGAGTTGAGGAGCGTTTGGTTTGATTTGAGGCCGTGTAGAGGTGGAGAAAATGGAGGATTTGGGTATGGATGAAAGAGTTAAGATCGAGTCGATTTTGAAGCGCATTGATACGCTTCGGGAGGAAGTGGCGTCGTTGCTGCCGAAGCCCGAGCCCGTTGTCGCGCCTGAATCTGAGCCGGTTGTCGTGGTGAAGTCCCAGCCGATCATTCGCGTGTCGCTGCCGAAGGCGCCGATGCCGTCGCCGGAACCGGATGCCTTTGAGCGGTTCATCAACCGTGTCGGCGATTGGTTTGCCGTGCGCGGTGGCTTTGCGCCGCAGGGGATGACGCGCGAATTTGCCGTCGCGACGCGGTGGTTGACGCGGATCGGTGCGATGCTCCTGGTGGGTGCGATGGCGTATTTCCTGATGCTCGCGATCAACCGCGGCTGGATCGGTCCTGCGCAGCGCGTCTACGGGTTGATGTTCTGGGGACTCGTCGGCACGGTCGGCGGCACGTGGATGAAGTTCAGGCGTGCGAACTATGCGATCCTCGGCGAAGTCTTTGCGGCGCTCGGACTTGTTGCGCTCTATCTCTCGTTCGGCCTCGGACATCGCTATTTCGACCCGCCGGTCATCAGCTCGCAAGTCGCGGCCTTTCTTGGCCTCGCGGCGGCGACGGTCGCGGCGGGTGCGTTGTCCGTCCGCCTCGAGTCGTTGACGATTGCGTCCCTCGCATTAGTCGGCGGTTTTCTCGTGCCCTCTATCGCGCAGTTCCGGTCGGCGGACACGTTCCTCGCCGTCTATCTCGCGATGCTGACGCTCGGCGCTTCGACGATCGCGTATCTGCGCCGTTGGACGCCGATTGGCTTCGTGGCGCTCGTCGTCGCTCATCAGATGGGGGCGCACAGTTTCGCGTATCCGCTGGGGGGTGTACACAGCACGATCCTGCTGGCACAGGCCCTCGCGCTCACGATGCTTGGCGCGCGGCGGCGTCTCCCGGGCGAGAACGGCTTCTGCTGGGCGTTCGTGTGCCTCGGTTCGCTTGTGTGGTTGATCGATCTGCTTCGACTGTCGCCTTACGACCCTCCGACGCTTGGACTTTGCGGAGCTGCTGCCGCATTTGCCGCGCTGGCCGTCGGCGTTCGCCGTCGGGACTGGGCGGCGGGGACAGGTGCGCCGGTGCTGATTTCGTGGGCGGTTCTCTACGCGGCCCTCGCGTTGGTGATCAAGTTGATGGAAGCGTCGGCCTATGATTGGATGATGCTGGATTTTGCCCTTGTGGCGGTTCTGCTCGGTGAACTCGGACTGCGCTTCAAGGAGCGGACGCTAGAGGTCTTCTCGATGATTCTCACGGGGCTTCTCTCGGTGGCCTTCTTGGGTGTCGCATTGCACTTCTACGATTCAACCTATGTCTACTATCGCTTCCGGACGGTTGGCTTTATCTCGGAGATCGGCTTGCGGGCGCTGTACTTCTTGCCGGTGGTGGCGGCGTTGACCTTTGTGGCGCGTCGACTTTGCGCGGCTGGTCGCTGGCTGGCGGGTGGACGGCGTTGCATTTTCACCGTTGCATCGCTTTTCCTCTTCATCTATGTCTCGGCTGAAAGCGGTTGGATTGGCCGACTGTACTTGCCGACGTTGAAGACGGGGTTGATGACCTTGGTCTGGGCGGGTACGGCGTTTGGCCTTCTGGCGCTTGGCATCGTGCGTCGTCTCAGGGCGGTCCGTTTCGTTGGACTGGGGCTCTTGGGCCTTTCCGTTGCCAAGGTTCTTCTCATTGACACGGCATCCCTCGCGACGCCGGGGCGCGTCGGTGTTTTCGCGGTTGTGGGTATCTTGCTCATTGTCGGCGCGTTTCTCTATCTGAGGTTTAGAAAAACTTTTCTACTATAATGAGGTGTGTTATGAATCAGAAACTGTTCTTGATGATCGCATTAATCTCGTCAGTGCTCTTGGGCCAACCGGCTGCCGCCGCCGAGCGTGTCAATCTGTGGCCGCTGATCTTCTGTTCGTTCCGATTTTGAGGGGGAAGGAATGAGGGGGATGAATAATGCGGGCACGGAGGCCCGCCAGCCCGAGGGCACGGAGGCCCGCCAGCTCGAGGAGGAGCCCTTGGGGAAGTCGGTTGTGAAGGGTTTGGGGAGACCTTTGGGAAAGTCGGTTAAGGGGTGGCGGCCGATGTTGCGTCATCCAGATATCGATTATTCACGTGGGTGGTTCTTTGTGACGATTCAGGCGGCTTTCAATAAGACGATCTTCGGGGCGATCGTCGGCGAGCGGGCGGTCTTGAACGATCTCGGGGCGGCGATTGAAGAGACGATACGCAATTTGGGAGCATACTACTCGGGGACAACAATAGATACATTTGTCGTGATGCCCAATCACGTGCATCTGCTTGTGAAGATCGACGGACGGCCGACGAATTCGCCGCATCAGCTCGGCGTGGTCATCGGGCGCTTTAAGAGCTATTGTTCGAAGCTCTATCGCGATCTCAAATCGGCAGGTCGGGTCGTCGATGTCGGTACGACGCCGTGGCAGCGCGACTATTGGGAGAGCCTCGCCGCCGATGAGACGGTGCGCGAGAAAGTTCGCGCGTACATTCGCAACAATCCGAAGAAATGGACGCGCGACCGCTTTGGTCTTGTCACGTCACACGTCTACGGCAACGTTGGACTTTTGAATGCCGCGTTTGTCGGCTTTGTCGCATCCCAAGGAGCTTATCAAGACGACTTGAAGCCGCGGCTCCTTTGGAAGCGTCCGCAAACGGGTCGGCGACATCTCGACGCAGACGATGAAACGCCAGTCGAAGCCGAGGCCGAGAAGCCGCCAGTGATTTCGACTTTTACGAGCGCGCAGGAACGGGCGGTCTTTGCGCGCGTCTTGCGCAACGGCCAGCGCTTCATTTGCGTCTATCCCGGGGGCATTCCACCGGAAGCGGAGCTGCCCGAAGAGATTCGCAAGTCGTGCGCCGAAGGGCGGGCCTTGTTGATTTCGCCTGTTGAGACTGGCTCAGGACTTAACAAGCAACGCGCGGTGTGGTGCAACGAATACATCTTGCGCAACGCCGCCGAAGTCTGGGCGGGCGCGGTCACCCCGGGACATACCCTCGCCTCGCTCGTTGCCGCGCTCGCCCCGACACCACCCACCTCATCGTGGCGGACCTCCGCGTCCGCCTAACCCTTAAAAGAAAAATGAATATCCTACTCGCTATGATCGTTTGGTATTTCCCTGGTTGGCTGCGGACGCAGGAGGTGCAGGAGGGCGTCGTTCCGGCGCTTGAGGCGACATTCCCGGGCGCAGAGGTCGTCTTTAAGTCGTGGGATGGCGATACGCTTTGGCCGCTCGCGACGAAACACGCGGATGAGGCGGCGGACAAGTTCGTCGCGGAAATCGCGGCGCTGCCGCCCGAGAAGCGCGACGAACTCGTGCTGGTCGGACACTCCCTCGGTGGCCGTATCGTGACACGCGTCGCGTCGCGGCTCGGGGCGAAGGGGCTTGCCGTGCGCGAGGTCGTGCTGATGGGCGCGGCGATTCCACTCAAGGATCAGGAGGTGTCGGGCGTCGGAAAGGGGAGTCGTCTCCCGGTGCTCGCAATCTGCAATCCGCAGGACGTGACGCTTCGCTACGTCTACGCGGCGCTCGGGCTCGAATGGTCGGCGGCGTTCGGCGCGAACGGGGCGGTGGAGAAGCTCGCCAACGTCACCGAGGTCGTCGTCCCCGCGTCACTCGTGAAGGAAACACCGATCGACTCGGTCTGGGGCAAGAGCGAGAAGCTGAAGGAAATCGCGAACCATCATGCGCTCTTCTATCTCGCGTGTCTCAAGAAGACGATCGAAGGCGAGCCTTTGCCGAAGGAGGATATGGTCGTGCAGGACTTCATCACGGTCGAGGCGCCGGTGATGGACCGCGAGATCTGGTGGGACGTTCTCGACACGCGCAACGGCTGGAAGCTCGAGCGCAACAAAGTGACCGGCCACGCGCGCATTCTCGACCCAAAGAAGATTCGCCGCGCGTGGGGGACAGTCCCCAACATGACCGCAGCCTTTGCGAAACTCGCGGGCGCGGGCTGGCATCATCGCGTTCGGTAGGCGGTAGGTGTCTTGCCCGTGGCCTTTTTGAAGGTTCGGATGAAGAAGGAGGCGTGGCAGTAGCCGCAGCGGGAGGCGATCTCGGCGAGCGGGAGGTCCGTTCGGTCGAGGAGCTTCTTCGCGGCGGCGATGCGGCGGCGGGCGATCTCGGCCCCCGCGCTGCGTCCGAGTTTGGCTGCAAAAAGCCGATCCAGGCGGATGCGCGGGATCTTCAGGGCGGCGGCGATCTGCGCGGCACCGAGGGGACGTGAGAGGTTTCGGGTGATGAAGTCGATCGCGGGCTGGAGCTCGGGATCGTAGACGGCGAATGTCTCCGTCGACTCGCGCGTCACGATGCCCTTGGGCTTCACGCGGACGAGATCGCTTTTGAGTGTGCCTCCGGACATGAGCCGCTCGAGTGTCGCGGCCGCAAGGTAGCCGACGCGCGCGTGGTCGTGGGCGATGGACGAGAGGTTGACGATCTGGTGCTCGCAGATGACGGCGTTGTTGTCCACGCCGAGCAGGGCGACATCGTTCGGGACGTTCAGCTCAAGCCGGCGGCAGGCGTTGAGGACGTGCGTCGCGTCATAGTCGTTCCAGCAGAAGATCGCGAGCGGCTTGGGCATGGACGTCAGCTTGGCGGCGAGCCACGCGCTCATCTTGCGCCAGTCGTCGGACGCATCGCCTGCTTCGTCCGGCCAGAGCCAGACCGCGAGCGGTGCGCCGCGCCAGACTTCGTTGAAGCCGGCGATACGGAGGTCGTGCGAGTGATGGTGGCGCACCGAGAAAAACGCCGCGTGACGGAAGTCGCGTTCGTTGAAATGGGCGGCGGCGAGGCGTCCGATCTCAGGATTATCACCCGCGACGCGCGGCACCTTGAACTCGGGACAGTCCTCGATGAGGTCGACGAGCGGAATGCCGCGGCGGCGGATGCGGCGCGCGAAGTCCATCAGCGCGGGAGAGCCGTCCAGCATCGC
Organism: uncultured Verrucomicrobiota bacterium; assembly: GCA_945834475.1. Classification (GTDB taxonomy): domain Bacteria; phylum Verrucomicrobiota; class Kiritimatiellia; order RFP12; family UBA1067; genus UBA1067. The sequence continues at coordinate 363 of CAMAHK010000011.1, read as the reverse complement.
GAGGACGCCGTCCCCCTGCCAGTCTTTCGGCGGCGAGCGACGCGCCTCCGTGCGAATATGCCAGCCGTGTTCGCCGGCCAAGCGCGCAATCCCCTCAAAGCGGTGCGGGGGATCGGCGCTGATGAGAATCAGGACTTCGTGATTTGATTGAATCATGCGATGATTTTATCATTAATGGCTTAATCGGACAAGGGGGATATGTATCCAGCAAGGTCGATTTCATCGTTCATCTCGGCGACATGGTGCACAACTGCAAGAAGTATAAGGACTTCATCGACCGCTATCTCGACTTGAGGTTCGTCGAGAATCGGGACGTGAACCTTGATCTGGCGTGCATCGTTATATCTTGTACAAGAGAGGAGC
>CAMAHK010000010.1 GCA_945834475.1 uncultured Verrucomicrobiota bacterium | reverse complement strand
AATCGAGTCGGGCGCAATTCTGCGTGTCGCGTAGCGACCTGCGGTAAAAACTAAATGGTCGCAACTTCCGCACTCAGTCGTATTTCTTCATCGACGCCTCGACGCGCTTTCGTGTCGCTTCGTCGGGGGCGACGACATAGCCGCGGAGTTCGGCCGGCGCCCAGTGGTTCGTCCAGGACGTGTCGCGAAACGCCTGCTCGAACGAGAGCTGGTCGGGGAGGACGTCGTCGAGCGTACCGGCGCGGCCGTCGGGTCCCTTCGAGTAGAGAATCGGGTGACCGCCTTCGGGACGTGTCTCGTAGACATAGGGACGTCCCCATGGGTCGTTCACGATGTGGTCGACATACGGGCCGTCCCATCCCTTGTGGGCGCGGCGGATCTTGCGCAGTTCCTCGGGCTTGCGGTAGGCGAGAACGGCAAGCCCCTCCTCCGTTGTCGGATAGTCGCCAACATGGAACTTGTAGCGGCCGAGCGCGACCGACAGCGAGTTCATCGCCTTGCGCGCCATCAGGTCGTTGCGCTCGATGCGCTTCTTACCCATCGTGAGACTGCCGCTCGTAATCCCCGGAATGATCAGCGCCCCCAAGACAACCAGCAGGACGATGATGAGCCCATAGAAAAGCGGCCCGCGTCTGAATGTCGGCGCACCCAGGCCGAGATCGGCCTTCTTCATCTCGTATTCACGGGCGATAGCCTTCACGGCCGCCTTCGTCTTCGCGGACCGCGAGACTGGCTTCTTCGCCTTGAATTTCTTTTTCAATTCCGAATAATCAACCATAAGAATGAGGTGTAGGTTGAAGGTGTAGGTGTAGAATGGAGGTTAAACAATTTTCTCAAGGATGAGAGAGCCGACTTCCGGCTTCTCCGAGCCGATCTGGAAGGCCTTGTAGAGTTCGGCGGCCGCCTTTTCGAGTCCGTCGGGTTCGGTCGACTTCTCGAGCGTCGCGAGGGGCTGGCCGACCGCGACCTTGTCGCCGACCTTCACCGCAAGCGTAATGCCCGCAAGCGGATCGATCTTGTCGCCCGTCTTCTCGCGTCCCGCGCCAAGCATCAGCGCGACGCGCCCCACCTTCTCGGCGTCAACCTGCGTCACGTACCCCGAACGCATCGCCTGAATCTTGAACTTGAACGTCGGCTTCGTGCAGAAACGAGCAAACGCGTCGAGATCGCCGCCTTGCGCCTTCACCATCGCCTCGAACTTCGCATACGCCGAACCGTCGCGAAGCTTCGTCCAACAAAGCTCGCGCGCTTCGTCGAGCGGCAGGTCTTTCGCCAGCGACACCATCAGCGCCGCCAGTTCGACAGAGAGGGATATCCAGGAAGGCTCCGTACCGCAGTGCGTCTTCAGCGCCTCGATCGCCTCGGCAACTTCGTTCGCGTTGCCGACAGCGTAGCCGAGCGGTTCGCTCATATCAGTCACGAGCGCGGCGGCCTTGCGTCCCGCCGCCTGCGACGCCTTGACCATCGCGGTCGCGAGCGTCACGGAATCCTCGCGCGTCTTCATGAACGCGCCGGACCCCGACTTCACGTCGAAGACGAGCGTCTGCGCGCCCTCGGCCCACTTCTTCGAAAGGATCGAGCCGCAAATGAGCGGAATCGACGCGACCGTGCCCGTCACGTCGCGGAGCGCGTAAAGCTTCTTGTCGGCGGGACAGATCTCCGCCGTCTGCACGGTCATCGAGCAACCGACTTCGGAAACGACCTTGCGGTAATCGTCCATCGAAAGCGACGCGTTGTAGCCGGGAATCGTCTCGAGCTTGTCGGCCGTGCCGCCCGTGATGCCGAGGCCGCGTCCCGTCAGCGAGGGTACCGCGACGCCGCAGGCCGCGGCAAGCGGCTGGATGATGAGCGAGAGTTTGTCGCCGACACCTCCCGTCGAATGCTTGTCGGCCGTCGGCAGCGACAGGTCGCTCCAATCGAGGACGACGCCCGAGCGCATCATCGCGTCCGTCAAATCGGCCGTCTCGCGGTCGGTCATGCCGCGACAGCAGATCGCCATCGCCATCGCCGCCATCTGATAATCGGGAATCTCGCCCTTCGTGAATCCATCGATGAACTCGCGGATTTCCGCCGAACCGAGGGCGTGTCCCTCGCGTTTCTTGTCGAGAAGCAATTTCGCAGCCACCATCTTACCACCTCCGTGTTCTGTTCGAATAGCCGTACCCGCCTGAGTAGCCTCCCGTGTAAGCGCCGCGGCCGGGGGCGGCTCGCGGTACGGTGCCGTACGACGGCGTGAAACTCACGCGGCGCACGGTCAGCATGTCCTCGGGGATTTCCTTGATGAACATCGACGCATCGACCGGGAACATCCCGCCGTCCGCCGTCTTGCGAATGGACGGCGAGACCATCACGAGACGGTCCTTCGCCCGCGTCACGACGACGTAGAAGAGGCGCCGCTCTTCATCCATACGTTCTTCCTCCTGCGCCTTGGCCGAAGGGAACATGCCCTCCGAGAGCCACGGCACGAAAACGACCGGCCATTCCATGCCCTTCGCCTGATGCACGGTCGAGAGCGTCACCTGATCCTGCTCGAGATTATTCTTCTTCGCATCGAGGTTGGTCAAGAGCGCCACGTCCGCCAAGAACGTTTCCAACCGAGCCCGTCCCGACTCCGTACCGCGGTGCGTCTCGCCCGCGGCGTCTCCAAGCTCACCCCCCGCGATCTGCACGGCGAGTTCCTTGACATCCTCAAGCCGACTCTCCGCATCCGCCTCCTCCCACTCGCGGCCGAGATGATCCTCGTAGAAGAGGTCGCAGAAGTCCTCGATGATCTCGCCGATGGAATCCTCGGCGAAGTGGTCGTGCGCACACTCGAAGCACTTCGCGAGCGGCGGCCAGTACGTCTTCGCCTTCGCCCCGAAGAGTCCGCTGAGAATGTCGCGGTCTTCCTTGCGCGAGCCGTCGAACTGGCGGCCGAGTTTGTCCCACATCTTCGCCGCGCTCTTCTCGCCGACACCCGGGAGGAGGCAGACGAGACGGAGGAACGAGAGTTCGTCCCGCGGATTCACGAGGAGCCGCAAGTACGCGAGCGTGTCCTTGACGTGAATCTGTTCGAAGACGCCGACGCCGGACGTGATCCGAAACGGCACCTTCATGCGGGCGAGGGACATCTGCACGTCGATGGACTGGAAATGGCTGCGGTAGAGGATCGCGATGTCGCTGTAGCGGTAGCCGAGCTCGCGCATCCGCCCGATCGCGCTCAGGATCTCGTTCGCCTGGCTCTTCGCGTCGTAGACCTTGAAGAGATACGGCTTCTCGCCCGTGCCTTGACGGTAGGCGCGCAGCGTCTTCTCGAACTGGCCAGGCGCATCTTTCATCACGACGTTTGCGACGTCCAACACCGACGGCACGGACCGGTAGTTGCGCTCGAGCTTGATGACGCGGCAGCCGTCCCACCGCTTCGGGAACTCGAGGATGTTCTCGATCTGCGCCCCGCGCCACGTGTAGATGCACTGGAAGTCGTCGCCGACTGCGAGGATGTTGCGGTGCTTTGCGGCGAGGATGTCGGTGAACTCGGCCTGAATGCCGTTCGTATCCTGATACTCGTCGACAAGGACGTGCAGGAAGTGCTCCTGCAGCATCTCGCGGATCGCGGGCTTCTCCCTGAGGAGCCGAAGCCCGTTTACGAGGAGGTCGTCGAAGTCCATCGAGCCGAGCTCCTGCTTGCGCGCGACGTACTTCTCGTAAATCGCCTGGATCGCGTCCGGATCGATGCCCGCCGTCTTCGTCATCCAGCGTTGCGCGATGGCGTGGACGGTCTTCTGCTCGTTCGCCGCCTCGGAGATGATCTTCGCAATCACCTCCTTCTTCGGAAAGTCCTTCGGATCCGGGACAGACGTCTTGATGATGTCGCCGATCAGCTTCTTCTGGTCGTCCTCGTCGAGAATCTGGAAGCCCGGCGCATAGCCGAGCGCGGACCCCCAGCGCCGCAGGAAGCGCGCGCAGATGGAGTGGAAGGTTCCCGACCAGATGGACGCGACATCGTCGCCCGAAAGTGCCTTCGCACGGTCAAGCATCTCGCGCGCCGCACGGTTCGTAAAGGTCAGAAGAAGAATCCGGTCGGCGGGCACACCCTGCTCGATCAAATAAGCGACGCGATGAACAAGCGTCCGCGTCTTACCCGTACCCGCCGCCGCCAAAACGAGCAGGGGACCGTCCCCCGCCGTCGCGGCCGCACACTGTTCGGGATTGAGTAACTTTGAAAAATCCGTCATACGCAAATTATATCATCCTGAAGGCCTCTCATGCAAACGCAAAACGCACGAACCGTACGGTCCGTGCGCTCGCGAGTCGCTCGATAAAGACGAGCTTAGGCTTCGGGCTTCGTCTTCTTGAGGCCCAGGCCGCGGTTACCTTCCTTCCACTCGCCGCGCTTCTGGAGAAGGTCGACGCGCTCGAAACGCTTGAGAACGTTACGCTTGGAGGTGATCTTACCGGAACCCTTAAGAGATGCGTGCTGGCTCATTTTTCTTAAATCCTTTCAACGAATGGGCTATAGTATATCATTTTCGTTCGGACAATTCAACGGGGAATCTTACTTTCCCTCCGTCGTCTCGGCCGACGGCACGAACTGCTTGAAATCGTCGGCCATCGCCTCGATCTTCGCGGACTTGATCTGATCCATCACGAACTTCTGGACGAACGCGCGCTCGTCCTGCTTCTTGAGAGACTCAATGACCTGCGCCGCTTCCGGCAGCGGACGGACATCGCCCGTTTTGATGAGGATGTGGCTCGCCTGGACCTTCTCAGGTTCGGCCGGCTGATCACCCTTCGCCTCGACGGCCGGAACTTTCTTCGTCGTCATGACGAGGTGGTAGCCGAACTGCGTCTTCACCGGATCAGAGACCTGGCCGACGTCAAGCTTGAACGCCACCTCGTCGAACTCCTTGACCATCTGGCCGTGCGTGAACTCGCCGAGGTCGCCGCCCTTCGCGGACGACGGGCACGCCGAATTCGCCTTCGCGAGCTCCGCGAACTTCGCCGCCAGCTGATCGGCCGGAACCGCCGCGAGCTCGGCCTTGAGCGCCGTGATCTTCTTGAGCGCATCGGCCTCAGCCGTCGCCGCGCTCGCATTGTTGGAGACGATGTTGTCGATGATCTCCTTCGCCTTGGCCTCGTAATCAGCCGTCGGCGCGGCCTTCGCCTGCGCGTCCTTGATCATCTTGTCGATGAGGATGCCGTTCTCGAACTCGGCCTTCGCGCGCTCGGAGCCCAGCGGAAACTTCTCGAAATACTCCTTGAGCGTCTTCGGCGCATTGGGCATGCGGGAAATCGTCTTGAGGAATTCCTCCTCGCGGGCCTTGCGGTCAGCGTCGGTCACGACAAAGCCCTCGGCCTTCGCCTTCGCGACGAGCACGTTCTCGACGATGAAGCTCTGCGCGACCTGATTCTGCATCATCTGTTTCGCGTACTCGAGCTGCTCGGCGGGGATCTTGTCGCCCTGGGCCTTGACAACGGCCGCGACATCCTCATTGACCTGAGCCCGCGTCAGCACCGCGCCATTGACGGAAAGCACCGCCTCGTCGGCCGCCGCCGTGGTCTCATTCTTGTCACCGCATCCGGCAATCAGCGCGCCCGCGAGAACCGCGGCGCCAAACTTCATCATCTTCATCTTTTGTTCAACCTTTTTGATTTGTTCGTGTCATCAACCCCAGCGTTGTCCGGCGGACATTCGGAGGCAGATCGACATGGAATTGATAGAATACACCAATTACCCTTGCCGCGTCAAGGGGGATTTGTGCGTCGACCCGTGCCGGACACCCCGCGCGTAGATAGTCCGCAACCTCTCGTGACACGGGAATCGATCGCTCGCCGCGCAGGATGAAATCCCCGCCGTCCGCCTCGAGCTCTGGCAAGAGTCCCATCAGATGCAGCACGTCGAGTTCGAACTTCACCAGCCGACCGACTGACGCATTCAGCTCGTCCAAAACGCCTACCAACAGGTCATACCACGCCCCGCACTCGACACCCTGCGGCGCAAGCCGCTCGACGACCATCCGCGCGTACCCCGCGAACGCGAGCGCCCGGAAGTCGCCGCGCAACTCTTCGCGCAGTTTTTGCGGCACGCACTCGCGCAGCGCGTGGAGATCGCCCTTGGCACGGACATAGTACAGGATCTCGCACGTGTAGTTGAGATCGTACTGTCCAAGAAACGCGCTCTTCGGCCGCACGGCCCCCTTCACGACCGTACCGATCCGCCCGGTCGGCGTCAGCCAGGAGACAACATGGCTCGTCTTCGACCACGGCGTGATCGAAAGACAAATCGCCTCCGTCTTGACTGTTTCTCCGGCCATCGGACATATTATATCAGACGACTGCCTGAATTTGTGCTATAATTGGCGCATGATTTACGCCATCATCTCCGACCTCCACGCCAATCTCGAAGCCCTCGAACGGGTTCTCGACGATGCGTCGCGCGAAGGCGCGGAGAAAGTCATCTGCCTTGGGGACGTCGTCGGCTACGGCCCGCTGCCGGCGGAAACGCTCGCGCTCGTCCGCCAGACGGCGACGATCGTGCTCGCCGGCAACCATGACGACGCCGTCTCCGGACGCATCAACGCCGAGGACTTCATCGACCTCGCGAGCGATGCTGTCAAGCGTCACCGTGAGGTTCTCTCGGCGGACGACATCGCCTGGCTCAGCGCACGCCCCTACACGGCTACGCTCGGCTGCGCGGCCTTCGCCCACGGCGACATCGCCGACCCGCCCGCCTTCAACTATCTCAACTCGCGCGACGAGGCCGCCGCGAACTTCGCCGCGACGGACGCGCAAATCCTCTTCGTCGGCCACACCCACGTCCCGCTCATGCATCTCGTCGGGCCGAGTGGCGAGGTCTATCGGATTGAGCCGCAAGACTTCTCGGCCGAGGACGGCAAACGCTACATCGTCAACGTCGGCTCGGTCGGCTATCCGCGCGAAGCCGACGGCCAGTGCCAGTCGTGCTACGTGCTCTACGACACCGACACGAAGTCGGTCCGCTTCCGCTACCTGCCCTTTTCCGTCGCCTCGCTCCTCCAACGCGGTACGACGCCGAGCTGGCGCAAGCCCTGGATTCTCGCCGGTCTCGCTACGTTCCTCGCGCTCGGCGGCACGACCACCTATCTTGCGCTCCGCCCGAAACCGGAGGCGACCGTCGTCGAAGTCTCCGCCGAGACACCGGTCTTCGCCGAACAGCGGCTCTTCTTCACGCCGTCGAAACACGCCGTCAAGGCGAACCTCCGGCTGCAGCGCGGGTCTGTCCCCGTCTTCCTGACGATTTCGTTTCAGGATGATCACCAGCACGAAATCGACGCGGAAACGAACGTCGTCGCCCAGTCCTCGCGCAAGAAGTTCGCGATTCCCGCCAAGGCGACGAACGCGCTCTTCTCCCTGCGCACGACCGTGCCCGGCCAGACGCCGACCGTCGACAGTTTCGCCCCGTCGGCCGACTAGCAACGGGGACGCGACATTCCTGTCGCGTCAGCAACAGAACAATCCGTCCTTATCCAATCCCCACCCTCAACTCGAACGAACATGGCCCGTCATTGAGAAGCCGAACCTTCATGTCGGCGCCGAAACGTCCCATGCCGACGCGCGTCTCGCCCAGCTTCTCGCGAAGTCGCGCGACAACGCGCTCGTAAAGCGGCTCCGCAAGTTCGGGACGCGCCGCGTTCGAGAAGCCGGGACGCCGTCCGTGCGCCGTGTCGGCGTAGAGCGTGAACTGCGAAACGACGATCACCGAACCGCCCGCATCGACGATCGAGCGGTTCATCTTCTGGTTCTCGTCCTCGAAGACGCGCAAATTGACAATGCGTTCGGCCATCTCGTCCGCATCCTTTTCCGTGTCCGTGTGCGTGACGCCCAGCAGAACCAGGTAGCCGAGACCGATCTCCGCGACCTTCTCGCCGTCAATCGTCACCGACGCCTCCGTCACCCGCTGCAACCACGCTTTCATCGAAAAGCCTCCACATGTGCCTCTCCGGCATAGATCTTGACCCCGCCGACGTCAAGCGAACCGTCAGCGTTGATCCCCCCGCAAACGCCGCGGACCGGCTCGGCATCGTCATCCGTCTGCCGCACCGCGAGGGACTGTCCCCTCAAAAAGTCGATCTCCCGGATCGCCGGATACACCGCCGCGAATCCGCCCTCGCGCCAAAGCTCGTACGCCGCCGACAAAGCGCGTAACACAACATCACGCACAGTTTCGACAGAAAGCGGACGCGGCGGCTCTGCCGCCCGAAGCGAATCTTGCGCGTTCCGTCCTGCGTCCGAAACGCTTGCGGCGAGGCAAGAGTGCCTCGCCCCCACTTCTTGCGCGCGCCAACGGGGACGAGGCACTCCTGCCTCGTCGCAAAAAGCCTCTTCCACCGCGATCGCCCTGTCGGCAATCTCAGGCGAAAACCTCTGCCTCTTGACATTGACGCCAATGCCCGCAATGACGCAATCGTCTTTTCGTTCGCAAAGAATACCCGCAACCTTCCGCCCCCCAATCAGCACATCGTTCGGCCACTTGAGGGAAACCTTTCGGCGAGGCAGGAGTGCCTCGCCCCCAACGGGGACGCGACACTCCTGTCGCGTCGCAACAAGAATCTCCTCCACTCCCCGCGCCACGGCGAGCCCCACGACCAGCGGGAGGGTCGCGACATGTTCAGGATCGAGTCCTGCAACATCCAACACGACACTCATCATGATATTCTTCCCGCGCGGCGACTCCCACTTGTGGTCGAGCCGTCCGCGTCCCGCCGTCTGATAGTCGGCCGTGAAGACGTCGCCATGCACACCCGCACGGGCGTCGACATTCGTCGACACCGTCTCCGTCTTATGATGAATCTTCCAGTCAATCATTTGGGAATCATCCTCTTTGAGAACTCGCAGCCGCAATAGCCCTGACGGTAGAGGCCGAGTTCTTTCGCCCGGCGCGTCGATTCGAGGAAGCCACCCTTCTTCTTGAAGTCGTAGGGGAGGAACTCCGTACCGCAGTGCGTCTCGCCTGCGGTCCTCTCCAAGATGTCCCTATCAACGCCGCAGGCGGGGACGCACCGCGGTACGGATGCAAACACCACCGACGTCACCTTATGGGGCGAGACGGTCAGCGAGGTCGTGTAACCCGCGATGCCCTCGCGCTCCGCGAAGGACGCTGCCTTTGCGAGGTTGTAGCGGAAGCACCGCGCGCAACGCGCACCCTTCTCGGGCTCGTTCTCGTACCCCGCCGCGACCTCGCGTAGCCATTCGTCATGATCGTAGGGCTCGGCCTCAAGACGCACACCCTCCACCGCCGCGAGCTTGCGCGCCTCGGCGAGACGCTTCTCGTACTCTTCGCGCGTGTCGATGTTCGAGTTCGCGAAGTACATCACGACCTCATGATTGTCCGCCTTGAGCCGCGGCACACAAGCCGAGGCACATGGACCGCAACAGGTATGAAGAACGACACGACTCATTCGGCATCCTCGCGTGCCAGCAGGGACTGTCCCCCGTCCACCGGAATCACGCAGCCCGTCGTCGCGCGGGCCGACAGCAGATAGGCGACGGCCGCCGCGACATCGTCGACCGTCGGACGGTCGACGAGCAGTTCCCCGGCCTTCTCATGGATTTGCGTCGGCGCCAGAACCGGTCCCGGTGCGACGGCATTCACGCGTAGCGTCTCGGCGAATGTCTCTGCCGAATCGCACGTGTAGGCGAGGAGCGCCGTCTTGGCGCGCGTGTAGGCCGACTCCGTACCGCGAGCCGTCCCCGGCCGCGGCGTGGTAACGGAGGTCTGTCCTACGCGGCCTGCGGCTGTCTCGCTTCGCTCGGCTGTTCGGGCGGGGACGCACCGCGGTACGGTGTTCAACACCCGCGTATCGAGGATATTCACAACACTGCCACGGTCGGCCGTCTCGCGTCCCGCCATCAGCATCGTCAGCTTCTTCGGCGCAATGAAGTCAATCGCCTCGATTTCGGCGTCCTCGCCGACATAGAGCGCGGCGTTGTTGACGAGGGCGTCCGGCGGCTGACCGTCCAGAAGTTCCATCACCGCCGCGTAAAGACGCGCAGGGCCCATCGGCTCGGCGAGATTGGCGACGATGTCGGCTCCCGCATCCACCCGATGCGAACTCGTGAGAACGCGCCAGCCGTCCGCCCGCAGGCGTTCGGCAATCGCCTTGCCGATGCGCGTCGTTCCGCCCGTGACCAAAACCGATTTCACAGCCAGCCCCTTTCCATCAGGATCCGTTTCGCCTGTCGCGCCACAGCCGGTGCCGGATCCAGCACCTCGGCCCGATCGCCGCAAATCTTCTCGATGAGCGGCTTCAGATGCGGGAAATGCGTACACCCGAGGACGACCTTGTCGCACCCGGCCTTCAAGAGCGGCTCGATCCGCCGCCGCACGATCGGCTCGAGATCCCCGTACCGCGGTGCGTCCCCGCCCGCGGCGTCTCCCAGCCGCAACAAAATCTCCTCCACCCCCATCCCCGCATACATCTTCTCCACGGCCTCGACGAACTCGTCGGCGACGACGGCCAGAACGGTCGTATTCTTCGCAAACTTCGCCTTCGTCTCGTTATAGAGCCGTCCGTGAAAGGTCCCGGCCGTCGCCAGTACGCCAACGATGCCCGTCTTCGACTTTTGCGCCGCGGGCTTAATCGCGGGCTCGAGTCCGACGAACGGCACGTCCGGATACTTCGCACGCAGGTAATCAATCGCCGCAGCCGTCGCCGTGTTGCACGCGACAACGATCATCTGGCAGCCTGCTTTCAGGAGCTTCCTGACGTTCGCCTCGGAGAGCTTGCGGATTTCCTCGGACGGACGATTGCCGTAGGGACAATGCGCCGTGTCGGCGATGTACTCGGTCTCGACGCCAGGACACAGGGCCTGAAATGCACGAAGAATACAAAGTCCACCGACCCCGCTGTCGAAAAAACCGACACGAAGAACCTGAGAACCGGACATCTGGGGGCTTTCAGCCAATTGAATTCCGCTCCTTGAGAAACGCATTGGCCCATATTATAGCATAAACGGCCCCAACGCCGTCCATTCGTGATATACTATGGGATATGGAAACCATTCACGAACTCGAACAGGCCATCGACCGCATTGACGACCGACTGATTGACGTGCTGAACGAACGCTTCGCCCTCGCCGCGCAACTTGCCGAAGCAAAGCGTCGGCAGGGACTTCCCCTGGCCGATGCCGAACGCGAACGACGGACGTTCGACCGCGCCCTCGCGGCAACGCCGGCGGCCGAGCGGGACACCGTCTACGGCGTCTATGAGAAGATCTTTGCCGGCAGCCGCGGCGTCATCGAGACCATTGCGCGCGGCATCGCGATCAAGGACGGACAGGTTCTCCTTTGCCGCGGCAAGGGCGCGAAGTCGTCCTACCTGCCGGGCGGACACATCGAATTCGGCGAATCGGGACAGACGGCGCTGGTGCGCGAGGTCCGAGAAGAACTCGGCGTCGGCTCAACGGCCGGCGCCCTCGTCGGCTGCATCGAGAACGCCTTCGACCAGCACGGCAAGCGACATTGCGAGATCAATCTCATCTATCGCCTTGACCTCGAGGAAATGTCGGCCGAAAGCCAGGAGGACTGGATCTCTTTCGAATGGTGTCCCCTCAAGGATCTCGACCGCGCGAACCTCCTGCCGGTAACCCTGCGCGAACTTGTCCGCGCCCAGGCGGAATAGCTTTAGCCACGTCCTCCCGAGGACGGCATCAGACCATGTGGACGTCGATCTGCGGGAACGGAATCGCCAGTCCAGCTGCATCAAAAGCCTTCTTCACGAGGCGGTTGCCGTTGAAGAAGACCGTCCAGTAGTCGGCATTCTTGACCCAAGCGCGCACCGTCAGCGTGACCGCACTGTCGTCAAGCGACTTCACCTCGGCCATCGGCGGCGGATGAGCAATGACCTGCGGCAACGCCGCAAGCGTCTCGATCGCCGTCTTCTGGGCGAGTTCGATGTCGGCTCCGTAGGCGATGCCGATCGTAAGGTCGACGCGCCGTAGCTCGAGCGCCGAATAGTTGACGATCGGCTGTCCCCACGCCTGCTTGTTGGGAATCGTGATCTTGCGGTTGTCGGCCGTCGAGAGCGTGACCGCCATCATGTCGAGATGAAGGACCGTCCCCTCGAAGCCCGCGACCGCCACGTACTCACCAACCTTGAACGGCTTGTTGAGGGCGATCATAAGGCCAGCCGCAAAGCTACCGAGCGACTCTTGGAACGCGAAGCCAAGCACAAAGCCCGTGACACCGAGACCCGCGATAATCGGCCCGACGTCCACGCCGAGCTTGCCGAGGACGACGACGATCAGAAACGCCCACGCCGTCTTCACCGCCACCGAAACGATGAACTTCGCGATCAGCGACTCGCGTCCGAGCTTCGTCTTTTCAAGCATCTTCATGAGCGCCTTCGAGAGGAAGTGGATGACCACCGCGCCGATCGCGAGAATCACGAGCGCATGAATCGCAGTAAGGCCGATTTCGACCCCGCGCGTCTGCAGCCAGACCATGAGTTGATTCGCCTGTTCCGAAACTTGTGTCGTCATTTTGGTCGTCTCCCTTAAAGTACCCGGCGTGACCTCACGCCGTGGCGCTGAAAAGCCGTTACTCTGCCTCGGCGTGAGGTCACGCCGGGTACTCTCCCGCTCCGTCACACTTCTTCAGCGCGATGATTCTCTGGTTCGAGCTGCCACGGAAGCGGAGCGAGATGTCTTTCAAAGCCTCGACGAACGGACCGTCGACCAGGACGTCCGTCATCGAGAGGATCTCGTCGGTAACTTCCGTGCGCCACCGCCGGTGCGGCGTCGAGTATTCGATGCCAATCGCCTCGCCAGACGACGGCAACAGATCAAGTTCATAGACGCAGCCCGTGTAGATCCAAAGCGTCTTCGTTGCGCCGAACCGTTCGCGAAAGCGCCGAAGGAACGGCGCGAGCGCGCGCTGGTTGTCGGGCTCCATCGGTTCGCCGCCGAGCAGCGTCAGGCCCGCAATGTAGTCGGGCGCGAGCGCGTCGAGAATCCGGTCCTCGACTTCACGCGTGAACGGCTCACCGTACGCGAACGACTGTGCATCCTGATTGAAGCACCCCTTGCACTTATGGGTACAACCGGAAACGAAGAGGGAGACTCGAACTCCCTCTCCGTTGGCAATGTCGCAGGTTCTCAAGGATGCATAGTTCATTTCGCGCTTGGTGGCGCCGCGGCCGAGACGGCTCGCGGTACGATGCATCACGACACGTGCAACACGCGTTCCTTGATTTCCTGGGTACGGCCCTGGTTCCAGAACTGGCTACCGATGTAGCCGCAGGTACGGCGGGCGACGTTGAGCTTCGCCTCGTCGGTGTTGCCGCACTTCGGACACTTCCAGATCAGCTTGCCGCTCGCATCTTTGACGATCTCGATCTCGCCGTCGAAGCCGCACACCTGGCAGTAGTCCGACTTGGTGTTGAGCTCGGCATACATGATGTTCTCGTAGATGTACTTCATGATCGCGAGGACGGCCGGCAGGTTGTTCTGCATGTTCGGCACCTCAACGTAGCTGATCGCGCCGCCCGGCGAGAGACGCTGGAACTTCGCCTCAATCTCGAGCTTCTTAAACGCATCAATCGGCTCGGTCACGTGGATGTGGTACGAGTTCGTGATGTAGTTCTTGTCAGTGACGCCCTTGACGACGCCGAAACGCTTCTGCAGGCACTTCGCGAACTTATAGGTCGTAGACTCGAGGGGCGTGCCGTAAAGCGAGTAGTCGATGTTCTCGGCCGCCTTCCACTTCGCGGTGAACTCGTTGAGCTTCCTCATGATCTCGAGGCCGAGCTTCTCGCCCTCGGGCTCGGTGAGCTTCTTCTGGTTGAGCGCGTAGACGCACTCCCAAAGGCCCGCGTAGCCAAGAGAAAGCGTTGAATAGCCGCCGTGCAGGTACTTGTCGATCGGCTCGCCCTTCTGGAGACGCGTGAGCGCACCATACTGCCAGAGGATCGGCGCCGCGTCGGAGAGCGTACCCGTGAGGCGCTCGTGACGACACTGGAGCGCCTTGTGGCAGAGCTCGCAGCGCTCTTCGAAAAGCTGCCAGAAGCGCTCCATGTCGCCGTGCGCCGAGAGCGCGATGTCCACGAGGTTGATCGTGACGACGCCCTGGTTGAAGCGGCCGTAGTACTTCGGCTTCCCGTTCTCGTCGATGAATGGCGTCAGGAACGAGCGGCAGCCCATGCACGTGTAGACGTTGCCGTTGCCGTTCTTGTCGACCTTGTACTCGAGCATCTTCTTCTCGGAGATGTAGTCGGGCACCATGCGCTTCGCCGTGCACTTCGCGGAAAGCTCCGTGAGATACCAGTAGGGTTGATCCTCCGAGATGTTCTCGGGTTCAAGAACATAGATGAGCTTCGGGAACGCCGGCGTGATGTAGACGCCCTGCTCGTTCTTGACGCCCTTGATGCGCTCGTTGAGAACCTCCTCGATGATCATCGCGAGATCCTTCTTCTCCTGCTCGTTGCGCGCTTCTCCGAGATACATGAAGACCGTCACAAATGGCGCCTGGCCGTTCGTCGTCATGAGCGTCACGACCTGGTACTGGATCGTCTGCACGCCCTTCTCGATCTCCTTGCGGACGCGCTTCTCGACAATCGCGTCGAACTTGTCGGCCGCCATCGTGACGCCCGCCGCCGCACATTCGTTCTCGAGTTCCTTGCGGATCACCTGACGCGAAACATCAACGAACGGCGCGAGGTGCGTGAGCGAGATGGACTGACCGCCGTACTGATTCGAGGCGACCTGCGCAATGATCTGCGTCGCAATGTTGCACGCGGTGGAGAAGCTCTTCGGCTTCTCGATCATCGTGCCGGAGATGACCGTGCCGTTCTGCAACATGTCCTCGAGATTGACGAGGTCGCAGTTGTGCATGTGCTGCGCGTAGTAGTCCATGTCGTGGAAGTGGATGAGACCGTCCTTGTGGGCCTGGACGATATCCTGCGGCAGGAGGAGACGCGCCGAGACATCCTTCGACACCTCGCCCGCCATGTAGTCGCGCTGAACCGAGTTGATCGTCGGATTCTTGTTCGCGTTCTCCTGCTTGACATCTTCGTTATTGCACTCGATGAGCGACAGGATCTGCTCGTCGGTCGTGTTCGCCTTACGCGCCAATTCACGCTTGTAGCGGTAGACGATGTACTTCTTCGCGACAATCCGGGAGCCGAGCTCCATGATTTTGTTCTCGACGACGTCCTGAATCTCTTCGACGTGCATCGCCCGATCGCGCGCCTCGCAGACGCCCGAGACTTCCTTCGCAATGAGCTTGATGCGGTCTTCCGAGAGCGCTTCGATGGGATCCACGGCGTTGGACGCCTTGCGAATCGCGTTCTCAATCTTCGTCACGTCAAACGGCACCTCCTGCCCGGACCGCTTGATGATATGCATCTGCTTCATGCGAGTGTTCTTTCGTTTTGAATGGTTTTAATTTTCTATAAGGCAAATTTCACCACCCATTGCGGGTAGCGGACATATAATACACTAAATCTTGTGGTATGACAAGCGGGAAGATACTGACAGTTATCAACAAATAGTGGTCGCTCCAACGAACGACCACTATTTGTAGTGCCCGGCGCACCCTCATCCCGAGGCGAGCACCAGAAATCTGGAGATTTTCTTTACAGACCCTTCGGATTCGCACCGAAACGGTTGTCACCCGGCTTGGAATCGCTGCAGAGGAAGACGAGCAACACGATCGGACCGACGAGCGGAATGAGCGAGATGAGCATCATCCAGCCGCTGCGATCCGTGTCATGGAGACGACGAGCCGTCACTGCGAGGGACGGAATCAGCACCGCCAGGCTGTACAGGCCAGACAAAGCCATTGTGCCCAGAATGCAGTCAACGACCTGAACGACGACCGAGGCTATGACATTGAAAAGCACGAACATCCAGTATTCCTGACGACGCGCACGGCCGTTGAAGTCTGCGAACTTCTTCCAGCAACCAATGTACCAGTTCATGTGTAGTGTTTCCTTTCTTCGTGTTGTGTTTGTGTTTCTGTGAGTTCCTGATAAAACAACCCCTGTCCAACGTTGATATACTGACCGACGACGACGCACGCGGGAATAAACAGCAGATAGGCCAACACGCTCGCGACGACCGAAAAGACGATCAAGGCCGTCGGCCCAATCTTGGCACAGGCAATGCAAATGCCGACCGACATCACGCAGACGAGCAACAGAAGAAACGTAATTGGCTTCCAATACGAACAGTCGAGCCGGAACGAACGCATCTTGTTGCCGTCCATCAACTGCCGCGTCGCCTTCAGGCACGCGCCCGCGCCAAGTTCAGGATGCTCGGCCTTGACAAGCCACAGATAGCGGTAGCGATAGAACGGAATCGCCATCACGGCGAGCATCACGGCAAAGGACAGCGAAAGAACGGCCGACGCCCCGCAGGCGGACGCAATCGTCTCCGCCTTGACCAGAGCCTTTGCCACGACAAACGCCACTCCGACGGGAAAACCCGCCAGAACGCCCCAGCCAAAGCAGATCAACCAATACCGAACCATCAGCGCCAAAAGCCCGAGCGGCATCTTGAAGCCACCAAACGCCGCGCCTAGCCAACCCTCGGCATCGTTCTTGAGACACCGAGACAGAATGACTGCCGCACCATACGACGCAATGCCCGCCATAATCCAACCGACAAACAACTCCAGCGCCGTCACCGATGTCGCCGTCACCACAAACGGTTGCGTCAGCTCCGGCACCGGCGTCGTTAGCGTCTGCTGATTCTTGGCGACAATCTGTCCGTATTCGACCCAGCCGATGACACCGAGCCGCGCCAAGACACCGCCGAGCACCGTCTGCGCGGCCTGCCCGCAGATTCCCAGCAACAATCCGCCCCCGAAGAGTTTCCAGAACCACCGCCCCTTAAAGAGTCGCTCCCACGCCACCCGTCGAATTTCATAATTAGTCATTATCCACCTCCATTCACCGTACCGCAGTGCTTCTCTTCACCGTACCGCGGTGCGTCTCGCCCGCGGCGGGTAACAGCAACTCTTCCGCCACTCGCTTGAAAATCGCAACCGTCTTCTTAACATCCCTGACCGCAATCGTCGGATGCACCCAGAAGCCGACCGTGTGCGGGATAAGCCGCGCCGCCGTCTTCTTCGGCGCCATCAGCGGCCACATGATCTTATAGGCGAGCGCCCCTTCTTTCTGCAGCCGTTCGATGAACGCGGCAACGCTGTCAGAGAGTTTCTTCTCGTCCAGCACGAACGGCATCAGCCAGAAGCTGGCCTGACGCTCGGGCGTGTCGACGGGCAGCGCCTTGACGAGCGGATGCCCCGCGAGTCCCTTCATGAGTTCCGACGCGAGTCGCGCCCGCCGCGGCAGGTTCCACTTCGCGAACCGCCGGAGCTCCCCAAGCGCAATCGCACTCTGAATTTCCGTCAGCCGCGCGTTCGTACCGACGAGCGAAAACGTTTTCGGCTCCGATCCGACGTCCCAGCCAATGTCCCGAAGACTCTCGACCTTCGCGAGTACCTGCTGATCGCGCGCCACGACCGCGCCGCCTTCGCCGCCGGCCGTGATATGCTTCGACTGACAGAACGAGTAGCAGCCGACGTCGCTGAGCGTACCGACCTTGCGTCCCTTGTATTCGCCACCGAGACACTGCGCGCAGTCCTCGACCACGAAAATCCCGCGCTCTTTCGCGAGCGCGAGGATCGGATCCATCTCGGCGACCTGTCCGTAGAGATGCACGACGACAATCGCCTTCGTCCTCTTTGTGAGCGCCTTCGCGATCGTCTTGGCATTGAGGAGATGGTCCTCGCCTACGTCGGCGAAGACCATCTTCGCGCCGACGCGCGCCGCGCAGGTCGCAGATGAGCGGAACGTGTACGGCGAGACGATGACCTCGTCGCCACGTCCGACACCGAGCGCCTCCAACGCGAGCTCAAGCGCGACCGTACCGTTCGAGACACCGAGCGCACGGCCGACGCCGAGGAACTTCGCGAGTTCCGCCTCAAAAAGGCGTCCGTACCCGCCCGTCCAGTAGTTGACACGCCCCGAATGGAGGATGTCCAGCACCATCCGATCGGTCTTTCGGTCAAACTGCGGCCAAGCCAGGGGACGTGTCTGAGATGTTTGTCGTTTCAAGGCGAGCTCCTCCCGAGTTTGACTACTTTCGCGAGGCTGCGAAGTCCTTCAGCTTTCGCCCGCGCAAGCGCGGCATCGTAGTCGTCGGTAAAGCCAACCGGGGTGGAGGTGGCGGCCAAGAGAATCGGAAGTGCAATGCTGATCATAGGCTGGGTAGGTTTGTTTGGGTGGGTGGTCGGCTGGGCGAGGGGTCGGCTGGGCGCGAGGCTAAGACTCCTATGACGACTGAGACCTCGACCTTGCGACGAATCTCGGCGGCGCGAGCTGTGAGTTCTTCTGCTGACTGCGCTGCCTCAAGGCGACTGTAGACGCTCTTGTCCCAGTCTTCGCCGCGGGCTGCCGTGCGGGCGGCGTGCATGCGCTCGCGAATGCCGCCGTGCTTGACGAAGTCTTCCTCGAGATGCTTGATGAGCGCATCCAGCAGCGCTCGCGTCTGGTGAATGAGCGTGATTGCGAGATTGCAGACCGTCTCGACCGGCCGACTTTCGAAGATGGGTTGCCAATACTCCCAGTCGTTGTGTTCGCGCCCGTACCGCTTGGCGGCGATTGCGCGCTGATCCGTCGATGACCACAGCTCCAGGCCGTTCGCTGTCACATAATCGCGATAGTCTTCGAGCAATTCGTCGAGTGTCGCCCGAGCGACATTCGTCAGCTTGAGTTCGGTTTCCTTCGACGTCCCCGACGATGCGCTTCCCTCGGCGATATTCTGCTTGCAGCTCCGCGCCGCCTGCGTCATTTGATCAACGGTTCGGTCGCCGAACTTCGGCAAGAACCGCCGACAGAAGACCACCGTCATCAGATAGACGACTTCGCTCTTCTGAAAGGCGACAAGCGAGCGATACCCGCCATGCGGCAACACAATCGGAGGTACCGCCGTCTTAGCGGTTCTAGCCGTCTCTCGCGTCCAAGTCGTCATAGTCGTCCTAGTGGTCCTAGTCGTCTTAGCCTGTCTTAGTCTTCCCCCGCCCCAAGTTCGATCACCGCCTTGAAGAAGGCATCGCCCTCTTGCTTATCGTGCCAGGTCTTGAGGTCGGTCGAGCCCTTGATCGTCGGCTCGACGTTGAGCGACACACCCTCGGCCTTTGTCACGACCGGCTTGCCGGTCACGGGGTCGAACGAGATCGTGACCTTGAACGCCTTCTTCTTCTCGTCGACTTCAGCCGTCGCGCAGTCAAGCGCGAAGGCCTCAAGGTCGATCGCCGCTCCAAGAGTATCCGCCGCGTGATGCGCCTTCGCCCATTTCGCAAGCGCCACCGGGGAGGCATTGAGCTTCTTCAGCGTCTGCGCCTGAACCTCGGGCACGAGCTCGGCGAGCGGCGTCTCGTCGGTCACCTCGGTCTCTTCCCAGGTCGGCGACGGATAGGCGACTTCGTCGAAATCAGCCTGCGCCAGCGTCTCGCCGAAGCTCGTCGCCACAAGATAGAACTTGCCGCCGATCGGTGCCGTCTTGTTACCCGCGTCGCCGTAGTATTTGTCATAGTTCTTCTGCGTCACGAACGCAGACTGAACCTGCGAAGCATTCGCGTCCCAGATCGCGATGTGAATCTTGTTGTTCGTGATCTTCGACCAGCCGACCTCGGCCAGCGCCGCCTGCTCGAGCTTCACCGATGCGCCCGGCTCAAGCGTACCGCCCGTCAGCGTCACGTCAAGCTTCGCCTGATCCTCGGGAACTCCATCCTTCAGCACGCGGATACGCACATCCTTCAGGTTCAAGGTCGCCGTCGCCGAGACATTCGTCAGCACGATCCACTCGGCGCTGTCGCCCTCCGCCAACGGCGTGACGCCGTCGAAGGAGTGGAGACGCAGACTGTAATACTCGGGCGTCGGCGTGAAGATGACCTTCGTCTTCTTCTCGTCCGCCGCCGTAAGCGTGATCGTCTCGGACTTGCCGACGGACGCATTGCCGACGATGACCTGGTCGACGATTGCGTCCCCGAGCGCCGCGACATAGGCGCGACGGTCGACGACGACCGTCACCTCGCCCGGCGCCGCGTCCGTTCCCTCATCGAGGACCGTGCCCGCGGGAAGCGTCATCGCCACCGGGCCTTCCAGCGTCCAGCCCGAGAGGTCGACCGTTTCGGCGTTCGCGTTGCGGATGACGACAGCGCCCTTCGCGGCGTCGTAGACGGCCGTGATCTTATCGCGAAGCGAAAGGACCGACGACTGGGCGAGCGGAATGCCGGCGTTAAACTGGGTGCCGTAGCCGACTTCCTTCGCCGTGTTTGTGATCGAGTGCGTGACGTACAGATGCTCGCGGCGCGGCACGATGTACTTCGTCCAGATTTCCGCGATGCCCGCGTCCATCGTTTTCGGGAAAAGATCGCTTCCCCAAATATCGATGTTGCCGATCGAGGAATCCCACGGATACGTCTTCGTGTCCTCGTTGGCGTCCGCGCGCATCAAGTCGGCGATCTCCTTCATACGGACCATCACCGGAACCGTCGTGTTCTCGAGCGTCTCGTCCGCCTTCGGCGCACCGAGCTCCTGGTCCATCAGCGTACGCAGGCGACGCAGATAGAGGCGGCGGAACTTCGGCGACTGCCACACGGCCTCGATACCGCGGTTACCCTCGTTGCACATCGTCGTCATCGCCTCCTGCTTGTAGCAGCGAATCACTTGGCCGCCATAGAGCGGGTGAGACTTGAACCAGTCCTGGTTGGACATGTATGTGCCGTCCCTCGTCGCGTCCTGCACGTCATTAATGTACCACTGGCCGAACGTCAGGTTGAAGTCATAGCCGAGCGGCATCCACGTGCCCGTGCCACGAACGCCTTCCTTCATCGCCGCATTATCGTAGTAGATCGAGATGTTTGCCCAGACGTCATCCATCTCTTGCGTGATACGCGCCGACGCGAGATAGTTGAGCCACGCCGGGAGGTCGAACTTCTCGACAACGAACTTCGTCACCGCGGGAAGTTCGGCGTTGTTCGACGCATTCAGCGTGTCAATGCCGCGATCCTTCAGCGGCCTGCGCAGCTCGTTCTCCAGAACAGACACATCACTTTCATTTCCGTCATCCGGCGTCTTCTTCTCGATGCTACCCGCCGTCGTTCCCGAATCGCTCGCGAGCGTGCCGACGTTCTTGTAGCCGTACCCGTACTTATCAAGATTGTGGAAGTCCTCGATCAGCTCATCCGTAAAGCGCTCGGAATGGAAGCCGAGCTGGTAGAACGCGCCGTTGAGATTGCAACGAACCGGGAAGTCGAACGGCACCTTGTTGCCCATCTTGTTCCAGAGCCAGAACGCCATCATCTGGCGCATGCGGCTCGGATCGGCCGGCTCGCCGATGAGCGAGCTCTTGCGCACTTCCTCGCGTGTCTCGCCGGCAACGGGATCCCACATCGTCAGCGGATGCGCCTTGGCGAAGCGGAGTCCGTGCGACTTCTTCTTGAATTTAGCAGAAGTATTGCCGCGCAGGTCGATGCGCACATAGTCATAGTAGTTCGATGTGGAGCTGTCGTAGATGGCGACGCGCGCATTGTGGGGCACGACGTTCAGGTTCTGCTTGTCGGCGTCAATGTCCATCTGAACCTTCGAGGCGTTGTCGACGAACATGTGCCACGTCGGCAGGGACTTGCTCGTGAGCGCCACCGATTCGACGATCGTGCCGTACCACGCGTAGCCGTCGTCGGGATTGTTGAAGCTCGGACTCGTCCATTCGTTGCCTGCGGCGTCCGTGAGGATCGTCTTCCACTGGATCAGGTGTCCGGGCTCCGGCAACGCCTCCTTCGGAATGGACGTCGTGTAACGGTTGCCCCAGTTCTCATCGGCCGAAACGGACGACATCTCGACTTCGTTCGTCGCCAGCGTCGCGTCGTCGAGATCGGTGCGATAGACCAGGCGGATGCGCGTGATGACATCCTTCGCACGCGGCTTGAACGTGCCGTCCGGGTTCATCACCGGATTCACCGCAAGCGTGATCGCGTAGTCCGCGTTCGTCTGGGCCGGCGCAACGGGAACGTCAAACTCGCTCACGATGTCGGTCTTCTTCTGTCCCTTCTTCTCGTAAAGCGGCCCGACGTTCGGCCCGAGCGCGACAAGGCCCGTCGTCGTGTTCGCCGTGCCGCGCGTCGGACGGTCGGTCATCCAGCGCTGCGTGGCCTCGTCGTCCGACGCCTCGCCGACGACAATCGAATGGCCCTCGGGAATGTCGCTCGGAATGACGACCGTGTCGACCGTCTCCAGGACGTCCGTCCCGGCCGGCGCGTAGTAGAGCCGCACGTACGGGAACTTCTTCGGATTGATCTTGTCCGGCCAGACCATCACGCCATGAAGATCGACGCCGTAGGTCTCGGGATCATCGTAAATCTCGGTCGTGAAGCTGTCGTGGATGCCCTTCACGAACGCGCTCGCGCCCTCGCCCTTCTTGTCGCCGTTCGGATAGCGCTCGGACGTATAGAACACCGTGCGGGCATGCGGTGCAACGAGACGCGAGGCGAGATTGCCGTAGGCCGCGGTATCCGTCTTCTTCGAGCGGTTGACGCGGATGAAACGGTAATCCGCGAGATCGACCCACTTGTCGCTCGTGTTCTCGAGCTCGACCCAGCCGGATTCGAGTCCATTCACGTCCATGCGCTCCAACGTCGCCGGATACTGCGCCGACACCGGCTTGTCCACAGGCTTGGGCATGATTTCAGAGAAGCGGAGCGCCGCGCCCTCGGCCATCGCCAGCGCCGCCGTCATCGCGCCCGTCTCTTCATCGACGACGACCTTGAAGCCGTTGTAGGCGAGCGGGTCGTACGTAACGCCGTCCTGCGTGAAGACGCCGTCCGCAAACGTCACCTTCTCCGCATCGCTGATCTCGACCGACGAGCCCACCGTCAAATGCTTGAGTGCCACGTCGACGGACGCATAGGCGACGCCGTCGACGCGAATCACCTCCGCGCCCGGCACGGCGAGAACGCTCTTGCCGTCCTCGGAGACCACCAGGATCACGCACGCGAGTTCGGCTCCATCCTCGTCGGTCAGCTTCGCCGTCTCCCCGAGCGTCACGCCGCCATTGGCCGTCACGAGCGTCGTCGCCGCCGCAATCTCCGTCCCGTTGGACACGACGAGATTGCCGTTAACGATCAGCGCACGCGTCGCGGCAATCGTCTTCTGCTCGCCGAACATCACGTTGACGCCTTCGTCGATCTGCCAGTTGTAATAGCCCGACAACACGGCGGCATCGGGAATCGAGACGATCACATCGGACGCGCCTTCGGCAACCGCGAGATGGTTGGTGTTGTTGTCGTTCTTATGCGAGCCGATCGGAGCCGCAATCGTCACGACCGGGGACTCGACCGTCTCGTCCTTTGCGATCGTGACGCCCACATCCGCCGCGCACGTGTCGAGCGCCACGGTCGTCCCTTCGCTCACGCCGCCCGTGCCGGAAAGCGTGCCGCCATTGAAAAGCGTGATGTGCGTCGACGCAAAAGTGGTCTGACGCGTCGTGCCGAGATCGAGCGTCCCCTTGACGTTGATGTGGCAATCACCCGAGTTGTAGGAAAGAAGGTCGTTGCCGCCGCGCAACGCGCACGTTGCGCCCTCCGCGACGTTGAGCGTACCGCGCAGTCCCTTTCCGTTGTTGGCAAAGTTGAGCGTGACATCGCCCGTCACATTAAGCGTATCGTACTCAACGCCCGTCGTCGTGACCGTGCCACTGTCATAGTTCTTCACGATCGCGATGTTCTGCATCGAGGGATTCGAACCGAGATCAAGCGTTCCGCCGTTCTTCAGTTCGATGACGGCTCCCGCCTTCTTAGCCGTGACACCCTTGACGGCAAAGGTGCCGCCGTTCACGACAAACGTCTGCGCGCCGGCATCGTGTACAAGGTCCACATAGGCATTCGTCGCATTGAACGTTCCGCGGATATTGTAGGTTCCCGTTCCCGTCCATTCGCCGAAAAGAACACCGTTGTTCGCATTGTTCTGACGATAGACGCCGGCATCCGTACACGCGCCGGAGGAAACCTTCGCGATATTCAGCACGCCGTCAAGATCAAGACCGCACGCCGGACTGTCGTCCTTGTCCCCGAACTCGATGTTGTCAAGCGTCGCCACAACCGCCGAAGGAATGACAAGCGTGCCGCGCTTCATCTGGAAAAGATTGCCCGCCGTATTGGCGAGAGACGGCAGATAGAGCTTGCCTCCGTTCGTCTCGAACAAGACATTGGCGTTGAATGTTGTCACGGCCGGATACTGCGCCGCGAGCTGGTCGATCATCGGAATGAACGCATCCTCCGACGCCCAGATCGTGAGCGGTACAAAGCCGTCACCTTTCACGTACGGATTGTTAGTACCTAAACCATCAGTACCACCATAGATTGAACCAACCTGCCAACCGCCGCCGGAAACGCTTGTGAACGTCGCGTCAAATACACCCGCGTTATTATCGATGTAAACGCCACAACCTTTGTCCTTGTCGAAAACGACGGTATAAAGATGATAACCCTTTGGCACTTCGCCGGCATCAATCCGTTTCGACACCGTCGTCCCCGCGCTATGCACGAACACAAGATGCCGGTTCTCATCAAGCGCAAGCGCATTGCAATTGCCGCTCCGCCCGAAGTTCCACAGGACGGCCAGTTTTCCCGCCGCCGGCGTCGGCATGAAGTCCGTCGTGCCATAAAACGAAAGGAGGACTTTGTCCTTGGCCGCGAAAGACGAACTACTGATATACGGATGATAAGAAACGGAGCCATTGATCTTGCGCGCCGTCAAAACCGTTCCGTTTGTACCGACAATCTTGCACTCGCCACCGTTCTTCTCGCCCGACCAGTCCGTAAACCAGCCCGACGCTGAGGAACCGACCTGCGAGACAAAGGCCTGCGCAGCGGATTCCTTCTCGAAGTTCGCGAGAACGGCTACAACGTCATTAGACGTGACCGCACCCTTCAGGATTTCGACAGCCTCAACGACAAAACCTTCCGTCGAGAGCGAACCCGCGTGATTCGCGGCGAAATCAAACTGCGCGCCAAGGGTCGGATCGGACCGTGTCGACTTCAAGCCTTTCGCCTTAAAGAGCTCCGTTCCGTCGGCGTCATAGGTGAAGACGCCGCGCGTCGACTGATCGGGATAATAGACAAAGACGATCGTGCCGCGTTCGGGAAGCGTCTTGCCGGTCGTCTCGCCACCAGTCCAAAGCTCGCCCTGAAAGATTCCCTTAAGAACACCGCTTGCCGCTCCGATTCCAATCCAACTTGGGTGATCTGAATCATTCGACTGCGCGAGCGTGACGAGCGCCTGGTCGCCGGTCGACGGGAGCCCCGAGTACTTGAGGACGACCGTCACGCCGTCCGTGATGTTCCAGCTCTTGCCGCCGGTCACGCAAAAGCCGCCGCCCGATTCGTGCGCGGCCACCGTGTAGCCGAGCGATTTCGCCCCAGCTTTGAGCGATGCGAACTTCGCAACGGTCTCCGCCGCGGATACGGACAGAATCACGGCAACACACAGGATGCAGGATAAAAGCTTCTTCATAATCGAGCTCATCGACGGATATGAGAATACGTCTCACCCTTTGTCTATCGGGGTGAGACGTATCTTCAGGACAAAGAATCACTTGACGCGACCGGTATAGGCATCGGCACCCGTGTTGTCGATCACGTACTTGAAGAACTTCTGCTCGGCGGCGGTGTGTGCGGCGTCCCACGGACGCGGACCGCCATTGAGCTGCACCGCCCAGAGCTTGAGTTCCTTCTTGTGCCAGTTGACCATGCAGTTCGTCCCCCAGGCGCCGCCATGGCCGAACCACTGGTCCTCGCCGTCCTTGACCGGCGCCGCAAGACCGAGCGAGTAGCCGCCGAGCGCTTCGGGACGCGTCGAGACCGCAAGGATGGACTTGACCGTCTCTTCCTTGAGGATTCTGACACCGTTGTCACCGACACCGAGATTCATCAGCATCTTGTAGAACTTGAGCTGGTCGTTCGCCGTCGTCCAGAGGCCCGCGCCCGCCGACGCGAAAATGCGGCCGCGGTCGTTGTACGGACGCTGCTCCATCGGATTCTCGCTCTTCCAGGTCGCCGGGGCGTCCTGGTGGCAGTCGTACATCTCGACCTGCGTCTTGAGCTGCTCGTCGGTCGGCCAGAACGTCGTGGACGTCATACCAAGCGGATCGAGGACATTCTGCTGCAAGTAGTCCTCCCAATGCTGGCCCGTAACAACCTCGACAACCGCCGCACCGATGTCGATTCCGGTATTGGAGTACTGCACCTTCGTGCCCGGCTCGAAGAGAAGCGGAGAGGCCGCCGCGATCGCCGCCGTCTGACGGATGGGCGCACCACCCGACCAACCGCCGCCCTTGAGGTTGCCCTGCTTCGCACAGATCTCGAACGGGAAGCCGCCCGTGTGGTTGAGGACGTTGCGAATCGTCAGGACGTTCTTCGCCTTGATAAGCGTCTTCACGCCATTCGACTCGCCACCGTTCACCCAAAGCGTCGCAAACTCGGGCAGGTACTTCGACACCGGATCGTCCAGCGTGATCTTGCCTTCCTCGACAAGTTTCGCGATCGTCACGCCGCAGAAACCCTTCGTCTGGGAGCATTGCATGTAGACGTCGTCCGCCGTGATCTTGCGCTTTGCCGCGACATCCGAATAGCCGATGCAGCACGTTTCCTGCACGCCGTCCTTGTAGAAGACGCAGATCGCACCGGGGAGCTGCCCGTTCTCGACATACGGCGCCAACGCCTCCTGCGCGAAAGTCGTCCCTGAGTCCCTGACCGCGACAGCCCAGCACGAGCCTGCCAACACGAATGCGGTCGAGACCGCGAAGAGTTTTCTGATATTCATGTGTTTCCTCTATTCTGATTGACGATTGACCATTGATATTGCCGACGAATCACCGGTTGAAGCCCTTGTGATTCATGAACTCCCACGCGCGGTCCATCCACGTGTAGCTGCCCGTACCCGGCGCGGCCTTGCGCTGGAAGCAGTGATTGCGCAGCGCCAGCGTGTGCAGATCGCTCTGAACGCCCATGCGGCGCATCTGCTCCCACGCTTTGACCGAGTTCATCGCGGCCCAGCCGTCCGCATCGCCGTGGATGAAGACCATCGGACACGTGTCCGGGTCGAATGAGAACTCCGGAACAAGCCGCGCCGAGTCGGCGTTGCCGCCTGTCGAATTATTGTGTTCTCCGCCGTCCGTGAGCGCATACGCCGGATAGATACCAATCGCCCACTGCACATTGCACGGGATCTTGTCGAGCGCGTCGATTGGATTGTACGCCTGATGACGCGAGCTGGTAACGCCCATAAGCGTGAGGTGTCCGCCAGCAGACGAACCCATGATGCCGATCCGGCCGGGATCAAGCCCGAGATCGGACGCCTTTGCGCGGACGATGCGGATCGCTCGCTGCAGATCCTGCCATGCGGTGACGTGCTTCTGAAGTCCGACGGGGCGCGGCGTGCGGTATTTCATCGTCACGACCGCCATGCCCTTCTCGTTCAGGTAGCGGCGCATCGGCGCAACCTCGAAGCCGTCCGGATCATTGCCCTGGTACGATCCGCCCGAGTAGATGATCTGAATTGCCTTCGTGGTCAAATTCGACGGCACGTACCACTGCAGATACGGCGTGCACTGGTTCGTCTGCACGTCGGGCATCCTCCCCTCCGGCCAGATGTTCTCCTTCGTCGCGTAGGCGTACGGCACGTTCATCGCATAGCGCTGCATGATGTCGACTTCGTCCGGCACGGGACCGAGAAAGCCCATCTGCACCATGAACTCATGGGCGCGCCCGAACCAGTTGTCGTAGCCCGTCGAGTTCGGCTGGCCAGGATTCCACCCCCAGAAGCCATGGGTGCGGTCGGCGTAGAGGTGAAGCTCGGCCGGGATCTTCATACGACGGAGCTGACGGTAGACCTGCGTCGAGGCCAGCGGCGAATAGACGTCGAGTCCGCCGTGGAACATGCACATCGGCGCCGTCTTCGCGTCGAACCTGAACGCCGGATCGAGCGTGATGTCAGGTCCGTCGCCCTGACGCGCGTTCGGCTTGCCGAAGCCGTCTGAGAGTCCGTACGCGATCGCGCCCGTGATACCCCAGTTGATGTGACAGGAAACGGTCGCGTCGAGTTCGTCGACCGGTTCGTATGCGGCCGTCTGCGACGACGTCGAAAGGAGGACGTTCAGATGCGAGCCCGCCGACATCGATATCGTGCCGATCTTCTCAGGGTCGAACCCGCGCGCCGCCGCTTGCGCACGAACGAGGCGAACCGCGCGCTGGCCGTCTTCCCACGCGCTCTGGTGAATACCCAGACCTTGCGGGCGCGGCGTGCGGTAGACAAGGTTCACCGTCTGGCAACCGATCGCCGTGAAGCGCTCCTTCCACATCTTCACAAGTCCGACATCGCAGCAGCAACCATAGCCACCGCCGGAAATGAGGATCATGCACGTGCCGTTCGGATTCGCCGGCTTCTCGAACCACTCGAGATATGGCATCCGGTGCTCGTCGGCCTTGAAACCCGGATCATTCGTCTCGTCGGTCATCGCACCGATCTGATGCGCCTGGGCGTCAGGCATCTTTCCTTCCGGCCATAGCGGCTCGCGAACGCCATTGCGCCACGCCTCCGTGGCAAAGGTTGAGAGCGAGAGAATTGAAACGGCAACGATGAGTAGTTTTTTCATTGGTTTTCCTTATAAAAGTTTGACGACTTTCGACGTGCGACGACCGACTTTCAGGGAGTGTGTCAGGACGAGCGACTCGCGAGGGCGAGGCGAATGACCTTTTCGACTGAATCGGCGTCAGGGTTTTGGGCGAAGACATCCGTCACCATCTTCGCGCTCGTCTCCTCGTTGAACCCAAGGGCCCTCAAGGCGGCGATCGAATCGGCCGCGATCGGCGAGACATCTCCCGCCTTCCCCGCACCGCGCGCCGCAAGCGCCAGGTTCTGAACCTTGTCCCTCAGCTCGACACAGATCTTCTCGGCCGTCTTCTTGCCGACACCCTTGATCGCCGAAAGCCGCTTCGCATCCCCTGCGGCGATGCACATCGCAAGCTCCCCGAGCCCCGCGCCCGACAGGATTGCGAGCGCGATCTTTGGCCCGACGCCCGACACCGCCGTCAGCTTGAGGAAGAGCTCCTTCTCCGTCTCCGTCGCAAAGCCGAAAAGGATCTCGTCGTCCTCGCGGACAATGTGTGCCGTAAGCAACTTCGCCTCCGCGCCCTCGCGCGGCAGCTTCTCGTAGGTCGAGACGGGAATGAAAATCTCGTACCCGACGCCCGCCGCTTCCACGACGACTCGGGTCGGATCTTTCTCCGCCAGAATGCCTCTCACGTATGCGATCATACAGAACGGTTCCCCCCAAGGTCACCGTAATTTCACGTCAATGGCGTGGGCGGCCGACCAGGTCAGGTCGAGGTTCGGTTCGAAAGAGCCCTGATCAAGCGGCAAACGGAAGAACGACTCGTAGGCGTCCTTGCCGTTCAGGCCCTTGAGCGAAAAGGCGATCTCGTTGACACCGTTCGGCACACGACCGACGAACTCGACCGTCTCGCCCCTGTAGAGGTTCTTAAGAAGCCGCGGGAACGCCGTCGCGGGACAAGTCGAGGCAAAGACGACACGCAGATCGGAGAGAACCGGATCGCGGAAGCGGTTCGAGAGCGCCTCAATGCCGCTACCCGCCCGCCAGGCTGAGCCTTCGAAGATGAAGCTCTCGCCGCGGTTGCCGCGCGTCAAAACGTCGATGAGTTCGCGGTTCGCGGACGACTTGACGCCGTACATATAAACCGAGACGAGGCCATCGTTGAGCTTCGAGAACTTCGAGAGGATCTGTGCCGTATCGCTCACGCCCGTGTTCGCGTCACCGTCGGTGACGACGAGTGCGATCAAGGGACGCGTCGGGTCGCGCGGAAGCGTTAGCACCGAGCTGATCGTCTTAAAGACATCCGTGCGCCCGAACGGCGCGACGTTGTTGAGCCACGCGTCCGCCCGGTCGAACGAGGCGACCGTGCAGTTCTGCCACGTCTTGAACGCATACGAGAAGCGGTCGCGGAACGCGACAAGGTTGAAGCGGTCTCCCGTGTTCGCAGCCGAACGCAGGATCGTCTTCGCCGCGCCGCGGATGGACTTCATGCGGTCCTTGCCGATCGAGCCCGACGCATCGATGAGGACGACCACGTCCTTCGGCACGGGACGGAGATCCGCCTTCGGCATCACCGTCACGCGGAAGTAGCGTCCGTCGGGCGACATCGCGCTCGTCAGCTTAATGTCGACCATCTTCGCGAGATCGCCGGCATCCGCCGCATTGACGAGATCGCGCACGGCCTCCTTTTCGGCCGCGACCACGTTTTCGTCGACATTCGCCATCACCTCCGGCGGCGGCACGAACCCGGGCTCGGTCTCGGACTCCTGCTGCTCGTCTTCCTGATCGAGCTTGGCGACGACCTCTTCCTCGACGGACGGCAGGTCTGCCGAGACCGGCGGCAACACCGGCATCTCCGCCGTGGTCGAAATCGCCAGATCGCCCGTCGGCGCGGCCGGCATGTGAACCAGGCTGTCGTTCGCCAGCGGCGCCACCGCCTCGACCACCATCTTCAGCGGCGGTGCGGCAATCGGCGAGGCGGTCGCGACAACGACCTCTGGGAGCTTGTCGACGGGAATCTCCTCCGTCGAGATGTCGGGCATGCGCACGTCGGGAATCGAAACTTCGGTGTCCGCAGCAGCTGGGAGCATGCTCTCTGGCGTCGGCACGGCCGTCACGGTCTCTTCCGCCATCGGCGCGGACTTGTCGGCCTCGATATCCTTCACGGCCTCAAACTTCACGGGATCCAGCTGCTCGCGCGCCTCAGAGACCTTCATCGGTCCGCGCCGAGTCACGCGCTGAATGCCCTGCGCGACACGCGTCATCACCTTCGGTTTCGCGTACATCATGATGCCGATATGCACGGCCACCGAGAGTAGGATTGACACGATGATGAGATCTGTTCTGATGCCGCTCTTCATTTCAAGATCTCCTTCGCCTCTGCGGCGGCCTTGGTGTTCTCAAAGAGCGTGACGACTACGGTCGCATAGCCTTTCGCCGTCTCCTCGTCATCGCGCAAGAGCGCCGCGCGGGCGAGCCCCACGTACGCCGCGGCACGGGCTTCGCCGTCCTTCGCATTGAGCTCGACCGCCCGCTTCAGCACCTTCTCGCCGTCCGCCGCGTTGCCCTCGCGGACGAGATGAAGGCCGTAGACGAGCGAGACGCGCGTGACGGCTTCGGTCTGACACGGCTCGTCCAGACACTTCTGATAGGCATAGGCCGCCGCCGTCAGGTTGCCTTCGGCCGTCTCGACGTCGCCGAGAAGCGCGTAACCGGCCTGACGCCATTCGGCCTCGGCATTCTCCGCCAGGGCCTTCGCGCAAAGACGCGCCTCGTCCCCCTGCAGAAGCTTGCCGACCGCGAGAGTCTTCGCCGCGCTCATGCGCGCCACGGCACCTTCCCGAACCAACTGCGCATAGGTCGCGATCGCCACGTCGCGGCGCCCCGCGTTGTAGTCGGCGTCGGCGATGACGAGCCGCGCCTCGCGGCTTTCGTCCAAGGAGAGCGTCCCCTCCAGGGCCTTCTTCAAGAACTCCACGGCTTCCGCCCCGTGATCAAGCCGCGTCGCACAGATGCCGCGCCAGTAATAGGCGCTCGCCACGCGGTTTGCCGGTAGCTTCTCGGTCGCAATCGCCTCGGCAAGCGCGACCTCGGCCGGCGACCACTTCTCGCTGCGGAGGAGCGACATCGCCCGACGGAAGAGTGCATCGGCAGCCGTCTCGGTGTTTGGGAAATCGCGGGCGATCGCGGAATAAGCCTCCTCGGCCTGTTCTTTTTCGCCGGCATTTTCCATCGCCCAGGCATAACGCACGCGGTCGCCCGCCGTCTTCGAGAACTCGGCCGACCGACGCGCGGCCTCGAGGATCTTCTGCTTGTCGCCGGCCTTCTCGGCGTCGAAGAAGTCGAGACGCGCGAGAATGAGCTCGATCATCTTGCGGCACGTGCCGTTCGGGAAGCGTTCGATTGCCTTTTCCGCTGCGACGCGCGCCTCGGCGCGGCGCCCGAGCC
Organism: uncultured Verrucomicrobiota bacterium; assembly: GCA_945834475.1. Classification (GTDB taxonomy): domain Bacteria; phylum Verrucomicrobiota; class Kiritimatiellia; order RFP12; family UBA1067; genus UBA1067. The sequence continues at coordinate 18,515 of CAMAHK010000010.1, read as the reverse complement.
GTTCATTGCACGACGCCTTCACGAGGAGCATCCACTCGTCGTTCTCGTCCGTCGCATAGTCAAGCGCGGCGACGAACTTGCCGAGCCGGTACTCGCTCATCGCGAGCATCCGCCGGACGGCCAGCTCGCGCGTATCGCCGGGATACGTCTTGAGGAAGCGCTTGGCGAGCGCATCGGCCTCGGCGTACTTGCCTTCGGTGTAGCTCAGGTAGGACGCCGCGTAAAGCGCGTCCTTCGCCAGCTCCTTGTCCTTGCCGAAGACAAGATCCATGAACAGCGCCAGGGCGCGGCGGCGGTCCGCCGGGTCGGCAGACTTCATCAGCGTCGTCGCCCGCTGGCTGCGGGCCATCGAGGAATAACTGCCGTTCGGATCAAGCTTCAGGCTGCGGTCAAAGAGCGAGACATCGCCCGTGACGGTCCCGAGCATACAAAGCGCTCCCGCACGGATGTCCTTCGGCACCTCGTCACGGTCCAGCGCCGCCAGCTCGACACGCTTCTCCTCGTCGGTTCCGACGAGCGCCCGGAGAAACCGCACCTGGTTCTCCTTCGCGTGCCCCGGGAACTCCTTGAGGAATGTCGCGCCCGTCTCGCGGACAAAGGCATTCTCCTTGAGCGACTTCCCCGACGCGACGAGACGGTAAAGGATCGACGCACGGTCAAGGCCCTGCTCGCCCGCCAGCGCGAGATACTCCGTCTTTGCCGCCGCGAAATCGCCGCGGTTGAAGAGACGATCGGCCATCGCGAGGCGGTCGGAAGCCGAAACCGCCAGGGACGCCGCCAGGACTGCCGCCGTGAAAGTCACTTCGCCGCTCCCCCTTCCGTCGCCAGCGAGAAGTTCCACACGTCACCGGCACGGCACGCGTCGATAACCTTCACGAGGTCGTCGTATTTCGTCTCCTTGTCGGCGCGGATGATGACCGGCTGGCCGGGATAGAATTTCGAGATGCGCTTCAGCCGCGTCTGCAGGTCCTCGAGGGACATCGGCGCACTGTTGACCTTGACGAGCCCCGTCTTGTCGAGGTTCACGATGATCTCGCCCGGAAGGCGCTCCGGCTCGTCGGACGTCTTCGCGGACGGCAGCTTGATCGAAATTTCGCTCTCCCACTGGGAGAACACGCTCACCGTCACGAAGAAACACAAGAGGAGGAAGATGACGTCCAGCATGGACGTCAGCGCCAGCGTCGGCGCCTTGGACTTGTTCGCGGGTTCGAGGTTCATTTCTGCGCTCCCGCGTTGGCCGTCGCGAGGATGTCCTCGACCGCGACCTCAAGCTCGGTGACGCGCTTCTGGGCGCGACGGCGGAAGATCGCATAGGCCGCGAGGCACGGAATCGCCACGACCAGACCGAAGATCGTCGTCACGATCGCCTGCGAGACGCCCTGCGCGAGGACGACCGGCTTCGCACCCGCCGAAACGTCGGCCGCAATGCCACCGAACGCTTGGAACATGCCCAGGACCGTGCCAAGAAGACCGACGAGCGGCGCGATCGCCGCGATGTCGGCGAGCCAGTCGACGGCCGCGTGCAGGCGTCCGGCGATGCGGCGTCCCTCGGCCTCGTAGTCCTTCGCCTTCTCCAACTTCTTGAGCGCACCCGGGAGGAAGACCCAGCCCGCCTGCGCCACCCAGAGATAGAGCATCACCGCGAGCGCGAGGACGGAAAGTCCCGCCAGGACCCACATCAAGGGTCCACCATAGTTCCAGGCCTGACCAAAGGTAATGTCGTTCATTTTGCTTTTATCCTTTCAAGTGTCTCTTTGATTTTTGAAACCATCTGTTCGGGGTCGTCACAGCCCTTGACCGCCGCCTCCATCGGACACGACCCCGTGCCCGCACGATTGAGGATCGTCGGCACCGTCTTCTCGGCGACCAGACGAATGCCCCGCGAGTCAAGGAGCGCCTTCGCGCCTTCTGCCGCGAGCGGCGTGCGCACCTCGATCGCACCGCCCACAATCGCAATCGCCGCCGCCGCGCACCCGATCACCTTGTCGGCGACAATCGCGCCCTTCAAATCGCCCGCCTCGGCCGCGTTCAGGATCGGCGCAATGCCACGCCCTTCCTTCTGCGAAACGATCACGCCGTTCTTCGCGACGACGAGCGCCTTGTCCCCCCTCACGAGCGCATCCATCTCGGCGTAGAGATCGTCCGTCCCCATCGGCACGACAACGCGCTGACGGGCAAAGCCCTTCACAATGATCGCCGGCTCGGGACGCGACGGACAGACGTGTTCGCACGCACCGCAACCAATGCAAGCCGCCTTGTCCACGACCGGGAAGCCCTCGACAATGTGAATCGCGTGGACCGGACACTTGCGTGAGCAGGCGGTACAGGAGACGCCTTCCGTCACGCGGAGGCAAAGGTCTTTACGCCAGATCGCGTGGCCCATGTGGATATCCTCGCGCCGCACGGTCGGTAACCGACGAATCGCCCCCGCCGGACAGACCTGCGCGCACTTTTGCGGACAGCCCGTCAGGCAGTGGCCCTTCTGGAAATCGAGCTCGACCTGTCCGAAGGCCTTGAGCTTCAGCGACGGCTTGAGACAGTCGCCCGGACACGCCTGAACGCAAAGCTGACACCCGACGCACGTCGCCGTGAAAAGATTCGCCTCGACCGCACCGGGCGGGAGCACGCGCTGCGGACGCTCGGGAACGCCGGGCAACGACACGACGGCAAACCCGCCATCCGTCGTCTTCTCGACCGCCTCCGCCGCCGCCAGCAAGGCCACGCCCTGAAGTGTCTCGCGACGGGTGAGGGTCGGAGGCTGGTCAACGCCGCGGCCGAGGGCGGCTCGCGGTACGGTATCCGCCCCCGTACCGCCGCCCGCCTCGGGCGCGGCGTCTCCACGCGGTACGTCAAAGCACGCCTTGCAATTTCCGCACCCCTTGCCGACCTGATGCTTGCACACCGACTTCTTCGCCAGAATCGTAAACACCGTGCCCACGGGACACACCCAGTTGCACCAGACGCGGCCCTTGCCGATCATCGCCAGCACGAGGACGAGCCCCGCCAGGATGAGCCCCGGCACAAATCCAGCAAGTGCCTTGCCGAGAATCGAATACGGCGTCAGCGACCAGGCGAGCCCTCCGAGACCGAGAACCGCGAAAACAACGAGAATCGCCAGAACGCCGAGCCGGACCAGCACCTGCCCACGCCCGACCGGAAGTCGCGTGCAGACGCGGCGAACGTGCGTCTTCGGATGGAAGAGCCAGTTGACCGCCGTCTGGAGGATCCCCAGCGGACACATCGTCTCGCAGAAGAAGCGTCCAACAACCGGCGTCAGCAGCAAGACGACGAGAAACGCGAATGACGCGGCCGGCTGCACCTTGCACGCGACGGCACAGTACGGCACGCCGAAGAACGCCGCGACCACGGCCGCGAGCATCACCAGCGCCAGGGCGATTTTCAAAACCATCTTCATCGCGCGGCCTCCTCGTTCTTGAGACCGTCAATCCACGCGTCAATCGCCGCGATTTCCTTCGGAATGTCGATGGACTGCGGACAGTGCGGCGCGCACCGGCCGCAGCCCGTGCAGTGGTCGGCGCGGCGCAGCTCCTCGGGGACGCGCTGCGCGTAGAGCTTCAGAATCTCCTTCGCGGACATCGGCGTCTTCGCCGAGAGGACCTCGTTCTTGAAGGTGAGGATCGCCGGGATGTCGAGCCCGTAGGGACACGGCATGCAGTACTGGCACTGGTTGCACGGAATCGTGTTGAGCGCCAACAGGGCCTGAGCCGCCCGCTCAAGCGCAGCGAGCTCCTTCTCGTCGCACGGCTTCAGCGGCGAACACGTCGCGACGTTCTCCTCGATGTGCTCCATCCGCGTCATACCCGAGAGAATCGTCATCACGTTCGGGAACGTGCCGTTGAAGCGGATCGCCCACTTCGCGAGCGAGGCCTCGGGATCGAGCGGAGTGAGCTCGTGGGCGAGCGCCCAGTTGTAGCGCGCGAGGCGTCCGCCGAGAAGCGGCTCCATAATCACGACGGGAATCCCCTTTGCCGTCAGCGTCTCGTAGAGGTACTTCGCGTCGAGGTTGCGCGCATTCATTTCCTTCGCGTGACGCCAGTCCACATAGTTCATCTGGATCTGGCAGAAGTCCCAATGGTACTTGTCGTGATGCTCCATACACCACTCGAACGCCTTCGGGTCGCCGTGATAGGAAAAGCCGAGATTGCGGATGCGCTTCTCCTCGCGGAGCTTCACGCACCAGTCAAGCGCCCCGTTCTCGAGGTAGCGCTGCGAAAAAGTCTTGAACCCGCCGTTGCCGATCGCATGCAGGAGATAGTTATCGATGTAGTCGGTCTGTAGGTACTTGAGCGAGGCCTCGAACATCTTCTGGCATTCCGCAAGCGGATACTGCTGCGGCGCGAAATTGGAAAGCTTCGTCGCGATCACGTAGTCTTCGCGCGAAGAACCGCTCGCCTTGAGCGCGTCGCCGAGGCGCTTCTCGGACTCGCCGCGGCAGTAGGCCGGCGAGGTGTCGAAATAGTTGACGCCATGCTCGAGCATGTACCTGACCTGCGCGTTCAGCATCGCCTGGTCGATGTTGGCCTTGGAGGCATCCGCCACCCAGCCGTTCGCATGGCCACCGTCGACAGTCGGAAGACGCATCGCCCCGTACCCGAGGAGCGAGATCTTCTTGCCGTCTGTGGTTGTTCTGTAGGTCATGGACATAGGAGCAACATTATATCAAAAATACGCTCGGTCAGACGAAGCCCAGAACGTGGCGCATCGTGTAGATGCCCGACGGCCGGCCCTTCGCCCAAGAGAGAGCCTTGAGAGCCCCCGCCGCGAACGCCGCGCGGTCCTGCGCCTTGTGCGTGATCTCGACACGCTCAAGATCTCCCGCGAACATCACCGTGTGGTCGCCGACAACCGAGCCACCGCGCAACGCGTGGATGGCGATCTCGCCCTGCGGACGCTCCCCGATGTCGCCCTGACGGCCGAATACAAAGCATTCGGCCTCCGTAGCCGGCGTAGCCGCGCAGGAGAACTTTCGTCCCGCATGTGCCGCGCGGGCCAGCATGAGCGCGGTGCCCGACGGCGCGTCCTTCTTGTGACGGTGGTGCATCTCGGTGACTTCGATGTCATACTCGGGCCCCAGCACCGTCGCCGCCTTCTGCACCAGCTCCAGCAACAGGTTGACTCCCAGCGAATAGTTCCCTGACTGGACGACCGGTATCTTCGTCGCAGCCGCGTCGACGGCCTTCTGTTCCTCGTCCGTGAGACCCGTCGTGCCGATCACGTAGGCGATCCCCTGCTCGGCGGCCTTCGTGATCGCGGCCGGCACACCCGCGTGATACGAAAAGTCGATGACACCTTCGACGTCATCCGACCATGTCCGGTCAAAACCCTCCGCCACGTCGACTTTCGAGACGACTTCAAGATCCGTTCCCTTGGCGAGCTCGATCAGCTTCTGCCCCATGCGCCCCGCGGCGCCAACGATTGCAATTTTCATGCCTATATTATAGCAAATCCTCGGCGGCCCTTGGCGGAAAGAAGAGATTACGGAACCCGCGTCAGGCGCGCCTCGGCCGCCTCCCGCGCCTTCTTGTAGATGCGGTTCAGCTCGGCAAGGCACTTCTTCTCGCCGCGCCAGAATGGCACGGGACCGAGACGCTTCAATACGGGGGACTCAATCTTCATCGTACAGTTCCTCCAATTGCAGGCCGCGCAGTTCCAGGAGCGTCGCGGGACGCCGCGCGATTTCTTCCCCGAGCACGTACAAGACCGCGCACGAATGCTTGCAGGGGTTCGCGTAGTCGGGACAGCTGCAGCGCGTCGTCATGTCGTACTTCCCCGGCCCGAGCTTGCCACCCGGGAAAAAGTCGTACCCCTCCGCCTTGAAAAGCGCCTCGACCTCGAGCGGTAGGTCGTCCGCCAACAGTCGCGCCACCAGCATCGGCTCGGCCCTGAGCGCGGCGACGATACGATCATGCGCCGCATCGTCGGGCTTGCGGAAGACGATGCCGATTTCATACGGCTCTTCGCGCGTTCCCTGCACGGCCGCACGAATTTCATTCCCCTCGAATTCCATCCGCACGACCTGTCCGCTCATCGCATAGTTTCGTCCGCGTCCAAGACGTCCCTTGAGTCCCATGCCCTCCAGAACGGACCGCCAGCGCTTCGCCCACCAGCAGCGATCCGCCCCGGAGCGGGACTCCTGGGCGCGGATGCCCGCCGCATAGCGTGGCACACGAATCGGGTAGCGCTTCTTGCTCATGTCAGCTTCACCGCCTCCCAGAAAGCCGAGCCGTCGGCCAGCAGGTCCTTGAGCGAGGACTTCTTCAGCAAAAGCTCGTCGACGCGCTCCTCGACCGTCCCCTCCGTGATCATGAGATGGACGAAGACGTCCTTCGTCTGTCCGATACGGTGTACGCGATCCGTCGCCTGGTTTTCCACGGCCGGATTCCACCAGCGGTCGAAATGGATGACGTGCGTCGCCTTCGTAAGGTTGAGTCCGAATCCACCGGCCTTGAGCGAAAGGATGAACGCCATCGGCCCCAGCCTGTTGAACCGGCGGATCTCCTGCTCGCGCTGCGCCGCCGTCAGCGCGCCATGAAGGAACGGATACCGCTTGCCGAAACGCGCGTGAAGCGCACTCTGCAGATGGATGCCGACTTTTGCGTATTGCGTGAAAATCAGAGCCGACTCACCACTTTCGAAAATCGACGCCAAGAGGTCAAAGAGATGACGGAGTTTGCCGCACTCCGACTCGACGAGCGCGCATCCTTCCTCCAGGCGTCCGTCACAGATCTGCTTGAGTTCCGTCAGAAGTGCGAACGCATCGCCCGGCGTGTGCTCCGTCGCGCGAAACGCCGCCAGCGCCGCCTCGTACGCGCGGCGCTCGTCGGGTCCGAGCTGACAGTATTCGCGAACCTCGCGCTTCTCGCCGATCTCCGCGGCAATGCCGGGATCGGTCTTGAGCCGGCGCAGCATGAACGGTTCCATCGCGTAGGAAAGGCGCTTCGCCGCAGCGGCGTGGACATCGTAGGCGAGCGGCTTGACGAAGCGCTCGTGGAACGACTTGCGGTCACCAAGGAAACCCGGATTAAGAAAGTCCTCAAGAGACCACACGTCACGCACCGTGTTCTCGATCGGCGTACCCGTCAGCGCCAGCCGTTTCGGCGGCAACAGGGCCTTGACGGCCCGCGCCACCTGCGTGTCGGGATTCTTAATCGCCTGCGCCTCGTCGAGAACCAGCGCCGACCACGCGACCTTCGAGATGATCGAATAGTCCTTCACCAACAGGTTGTAGCTCGTAAGCACGACATCCGTCTCCGCCGCCATCCGGCGAAACCCGCTCTCGAGATGGCGCTGGCCGCCCTGATGCACGTAAACCGACAGCGACGGCGCGAACGTCGCGAACTCGCGCCGCCAGTTCGCGAGCAGCGTCAGCGGCGCGACGATCAGCACCGGGGACGCGACACTCCTGTCGCGTCGTTCAGGATCTCCTACCTTATCCCACTCCTCCAAAATCCACGCGATCGCCTGAACCGTCTTGCCGAGTCCCATGTCATCGGCGAGGAGCGCACCGAAGCCATGATCGGTCAGGAAGCGGATCCACGCAACCCCCTGCCGCTGGTAGGGACGAAGCACCGTACCGCAGTGCGTCCCCGCCTGCGGCGTCTCCAAGCCGCCTTTACCCGCCGCGGGCGAGACGCACCGCGGTACGGACCTCAGCTGATTTACCAGCCCTCGGAGCCAGCCGTGCGCCTTGAGTTCCTCGATCTCCAGGTTCCCGACGTGGCCGATGCCCATGGCGAACGACATCAGGTTCGCGCTCTTCCCGACACCCTTCTCCAACGCCCGCAACGCCTCTTTCAGAATGCCGCGGTCAACTTCGATCCAATGATCACGGAAATAGACGAGCGTCGAGCCCTGATCGAGCAGAAAGCGAATTTCCTCCGCCGAGACGACTTCGCCCGCGACCCGCACGGTCAATTTCACCGTACCTTGCGCTTTCTCGCGGAGAGGCGCGGCAACAGCCTCCCCCAGCAATTCCGCGCTGGCGGTGACACGGGCGCGTTCGGGCAGGCCTTCGACCGAATAGCCAGCATCAAGGAGCGCCGCCGCGCCCATGCGCAGGAAGTCCTCGGCCTCGGCCAGCGTCAGCGAGACACTCAACTCCCTCGTACCGCGGTGCGTCTCGCCCGCGGCATCGGCCCGAAGTCCCCGCAAGACGCCCCAGACATACGCCGCCTGTCCGAGCGCCCGCAACGCCCGACGTCCCCGCGGCGCGGCACAGCGAAGAAGAAAAGGTTTTTGCTCCGGCGCGACAAGAGTGTCGCGCCCCCGTTGCGCCTCGCTCGGCACCGAATGCGGGGACGCGACACTCTTGTCGCGTCGTTCAGAATCTTCCTCCTTATTCCCCGCAGCACAAAAACGAAACACCAAGCCCTTGCGGGCGCTCACGTCGCTCTCCGCTGAACCGCTCCACTCCGCGAGCTCGGCCGCGAACGCGACGCAATCGGCTTCGTTCCAGACGACGCGGCCCGTACGGGACTTAAGCGCCATCATCCAGGCGTCGTGCAGCGTCTCGTGCTTCTGCTCTTCGGCATCTTCCGTGAGCCGCGTCATCGCGGCTTCGCGCACATAGGCGTCGACCCAACCGTCCACGCTCTCGCCATCCGGCGCACCGACCGCCCGCCAGCGGGCGTACCAGCCGTCTTCTTCTTTTGCGAGAACGGGATAAAAGCACCCGTCCGCAACGATTTTCAAGGCCTCAAGCTGTTTGGGTGTCAGCTTCACCAGCACTCACCCCTTCACCTTGGCCTTCACCTTCCTCAGCGACTTCGCCGAGCGTCTTCGTACCCGAGAGAAGCGCCACGACCTGGCCCTGAACCTCGGCAAGATTTTCGAGACGCAGGCGCGGATCGAGAATGACGAACGTGTCGCCCTGCTTGCGGTCTTCGTAGACGCGGCGGATCGAACCGTCCTCAAGTTCCTTCTGGTCGCGCTCGACCAGGATTTTCGAACGCTCGAGCATCACCGCGAGAACGTAGATGACGTTCTTCATCGCCGGATCGTCCATCGTGATGAGCTGACGGAGAAGCTCGCCCGCGTCCTCTTTCTTCAGCGGCTCCTGCTTCGTTTCCTTCTGCGGCGCGAGATACACGCCATCCCACTGCGAAAACGGCGTCCAGTCCCGTTCCTGGGCCTTCCAGCATTCGGGATGGCAGTCCAGTCGCTCATAGCCGTTGGGTACTTCCTTGAGCGCACTCACCATCGGCGTCTTGTCCACCAGCGGCTTCTCGCAGATCGAACACACGTGTCCGCGACTTTTGATATTCCATTCCTGACTCATGGCGAATATTATATCAAATCAGGAATATCGAGTGAGGACAAAGAATCCGAGAGTTATCAAAGTACGCACTTGTATTCCGCAATCGCGCGAAACGTCTGGCTGTATTCCGCATCGTTCTCAACGCAAATATCATATTCAGAATCTCTTGCCTTCAGAACAACGCGCTTACCTTCACGCGTGAACTTCTTAATCGTATACGCGCCACCGCTCTCGGGATCGGACACGTCATTGCGCTGAATGAGCAAAGTCTTCCCCTCCAGATCGCCGCCACCAATCTTCCGCAGAATGACATACGCACCTTCGGGAATCAGACCATCCATCGAAAGGCCTTTCGTCCGAACGACGAACTGAGTCGAATCAAGCTTTCCATGTCCCGAGACTTTCACCCAACCATCAACCTTGACTTCCCGACCGTCAACGAGAGGTCCGCAGAGAACCTCTGTCGAATAGATCGGCAAGTGCGTCTTATATTTCGCCTCTTCGTTGACTTCGACCTTAACTTCCGGCCCGTTGGATTTCTCAATCACCTGCGCAATAATATCTGCAAGTTTCTGATTCTTAAGCTGCTTCTGATACCGAACGTCAATGCCATCCTCTCTGAGCATGTTGTAGAAGACCTCGGCACATTTGATCTTCATATCTTCGCTCTTATGGAGATCAGCCTCCTTTTCGACATCCTTGACCTCAATGACAACATTGAGTTCCTTCTTGCCACCCTTGCGCTTCACGACATACATGAAGTCAGGGCTGTATGTACCGCCCATAATCGTCGGGATCGCCACGCTCTTCGTCGGGATCTTGCCATACACCGTAACGGACTCAACCTCCGGCACGTCAATTGCGTCACACGCAATGTCTTCAAGTTCAAGATCGGAGTCGTAAGCCTTCGCGTCATAGAGATACTTCGCGCTCGTGTCGCCTTCGGCAAGATGTCTCCCGATTCGCCCCTGCGAGATATCCACAACAACCGAACCGTCTGCATTCGTCAGCTCCGTCTTCACCACGGGAACATCCGCATGCTCATAATGAATGAATCCCTGCAGATTCTCGACCTTCCAGCTGTCAAGGGCACTTTTGAAGTTCACGATCGTCGATTCAGTAAACCATTCCGCTTTCGGAGCGTCATGCGCTTTCGCGTAGAGACAAAGCGAGTCATGCAACATCTTCACCGGCACATGGGTGACATCAAAAAGTCGCTTCAAGAACTCGCCGTAGGCCAGCCGTCCGTCTATCCGGTATTGAGAAGACCTCTCGGTTGTGAGCAGCACGCCATTTTCACCAGCACGTATGCTCTGCGCTCGGCTTTGTACCGTGTTCTCAACAAAGACATCGTTCTCCCAGATTGACGGCAACGCCGCCTTCAGCATCCGCTCCGTCTCAGCATTAAAGTAGAGAAGATACCTCTGATTCAGTTTCTCCCAAAGCCCCTTAAGTGCAGCAAACTGCTCTTGGCGCACATGAACGCGAACATCCGGTCGCTTGTTCCGATCACGTACACTGCCGCGTTTGAGTCCCGCACCTGCCGCGAATTCTGGATAATCCGAAACCAACGCCCCTTGCTTGCCCTCAAGGATGTTCATCTTTCGGTCGATGTAGCCCTTTGCACGCAGCTCATCAAAGAGATCGTCCGCTGTCGTACCACGCTTCTTCGCAACCTCATTCAGCTTCTCCTCGCTGATGACAGCGAGCGTCGCGGCCTCGGCGTTGATCTGGTTGACAAGCCGCTCGGCAAAATCAGCTTCCGTAAAATCGACGATATAGTTGAGACGAAAATCCTCACCCGAAACACGGTTGCCGTTCTCATCCACAGGCAAACGCAAGCCACGCCCGACTTCCTGAAGAAGCGACGTCTCGCTGCCGCACGAACGGAGCTTGGCGATGGTGAACACATTCGGATTGTCCCAGCCTTCACGCAACGTCCACTTTGAGAAGAGGAACCGCCGCACATTCCAACCGCCCACCGCGTCCTTAAACGACAAAAGCTGCTTCTTGCCGAAGAGAATCTCTTCGACCTCCTGCGCCGTCGCCTCGTCCGCCGCCGTCTTGTCCTCGGCAAAATAACCACCGTGACAAAGTGACAGGTTCGCCGCGCTTGCCTCAAGGAACGCCCGATAATCTGCCTCGCCCGGCGTCAACTCCGCAAGCATCTTCTCGATTCGCTCCTTCAAGTAGCGCTCGAACCGCTCGCGCAGATAACCATCCTTGTCGCGATAGGATCGGATATCTGAAATGAAGAAGAGCGCAAGTGTCTTGATCTTCGTTCCTCGCCTGAAGTTCTCGCGTTCCATCTCGAAATGCCTGTCAAGCGCCAGTTGCAGCATGCCGTCCTGATACGACTTCAGGTGCGGCCCCGCCGCAAGCGGATCATGAAGTTTGCGCACGAGTCCGTTGGACAGCTTGACGGCATTCGCACCAATCTCGATAAGTTCGATTCCCTCGAACGCAGCATGAACGAGTCCAAGAGAATCGCCCTCCTTGAGCTCAACGGTCTTCGCTGGCTTCCCTTTCGCAACGACCTGGAAACGTGCGGTTCGACGCGTCTCGGTCGCAATAAGGCTAATTCGCTCGTTGCCACCCTCCGGGCTTTCCAGATGCTCCTTGCAGATGCCCTTGACGAGACCGTCATTGAACGCCTTGCATGCATTGAGATCGTAGAGAAGATTACGATAGTCCTTAGGTTTGGGCTGTCCTTTCCGTCCGCCAAGTCTGACCTCCGGGAATGTCGCGCCATAGCGGATGACGCATTGCGGCGCGATCTCCTTCTCAATCTTCTCGTACGCTTTCTGCGAACGCTCGAAACGGTGCGGCTCATCGATGATGACGATAGGGCGCGTCGACTTGATTGCATCGAACGGACGCCGCATATTCTCGAACATCGAGTCGTAGTCCTTCTCCAGCATTTTCGCACTGGAGAGAAGCTGCATATTCACGACCAAAACCGAGATGCGCCGCCGCGCCTCTTTCGTCGCCTTGACGAACTCCCACACGGCGGCAGGGAAGGACTCCCGCCGCGTCTTTTTTGCGGACTTCGCCGCCTCCAGAACCTGCACATCCAAGGTCGCGTCATATCCGCACACGTCCGCAAAGTGCTTGCGTGCCGCCCCGTCCGTCATGAACTGTCCTGTCCCCGCCTTGATGGCGAGTGATGGTACGGCAACAATGAACTTGTTGAATCCGCATCGCCGGTGCAATTCAAAGATCGTCTTCGTATAGACGTACGTCTTTCCCGTCCCGGTTTCCATCTTCACGTCAAGCGGAAGATAGGCGTGAGGATATTGCGTCGCCCCTCGCATCTCATCCGGCACCTGACGCGTCGTCTGAACGGCGGCGACGTTTTCAAAGAGTCTCGCGTCCGTAAGATCAATGACAGGATTTGCGTAATATTGCGTCGGCGCGTCGATGCGTACGCCCGTGAAGACGTCCGCTACCGCGTCAACCGCGCGCTGCTGATGTTCCAGCGACTTCTCTAAGACGAGTTCCATGTTCAGTAACGAATGTCGAGGTCAGCGGTGATGTTGCGCGTCACTTTCAGTTTCTTGAGATTCGTGTCGAGTTCCTCCAACTCCTTCCAACCGAAGCTATAGCCGAACAGCACGATCTTGTCCGGCGTAAAATCCTTCTCGTTCTCGTACTTCTCCAAGAGCGCCTTGACGACCTTCTTCGACGGATGATTCAGGTCGAGCGGATGAACAAGATAAAGGTGCTTCCCGCATCGATACGCCTTGTACCCTTCTAGGTCTACTTCCTCGGGTGCCTTCGTCAGCCCATATCCGTCATGATTCAGCCACGTTGCAAGAACCGTTCCCACACCAAATTCATCCAACATGTTCTGCGTCGCAAGCACACTTGACTTCGGATCAAAGTCCTCGATCTTTTCAAGCACTTCACCGCTCGGCTTCGCGAGCGTGAAGTGCTTAAAGCCGAGGTCTCCCGAAAACAAAGGGTTCTCCGCTTTAATCTTCGCTGCAGATTTCAGAATCCTTGACTGCCCGATCTGATCAATCGTCTCATACCCCTCTTTCTTCCCGACAGAATCAGGATTGCACTTTTCTGGAAGTTGCACAAGAATATATCGCCGATTTTCCTTGCCAAGCGCCTTTGCATTCATCCGCATGATCGCATCTGCTGTTGTAGCTGAACCTGAAAAGAAATCTACAACCAATGAATTCGCATCGGTGGCGATTTTCAACATCTCCGTCACATAAGGAACAGGCTTAGGCGTGTCGAAAACTATCGCGCCAAACAAGTCCTTGATCTCATCGGCAGCATTAGCTGCATTAGAAACAGAATCCCACAATGTCTCAGGTATTTTTCCTGCATTCTCGGCAAGGAATAATTTTCGATATACGTTGTCACCATGAAACACGAGTCGATTGTCCTGATCCATTTTCTCCATATTGACCTTAGAAAACAGCCAAAGGCGTTCCGAAAATCTTACTCCATCTTTCGTTATAAACTCATAACGCACACCTCCTTGAGTCCCTCTTGCCCAACACGCCAAATCCCTATGAGGTCCTCGAGGATCATTATCGGAATTCTTATACGCTTTCTTCGTCTCTTCATCCAATTCAAGAAAATGCGTATCAAAAGAGTCTACGTGCCTTGCATATACTAGCGCATATTCATGAGCTTTGCTAAACCAACGCGCCGAGTTGTCACGTCCGCGTTTGCGTTTCCAAATTATATTCGCCAAAAAATTCTGCTCCCCGAAAATATCGTCGCACAGCAGTTTCAAGTTCGCCTGTTCATTGTCGTCGATGGAAATGAAGATGACGCCGTCATCACGTAGAAGAGACTTTGCGAGCTGGAGTCGCGGATACATGAACATCAACCAAGCGGAATGAGAGGCCGAGCCTCGGCCGACGAAATCAAGAAGCTTCTTCGCCTCCTCGTCGGTGATGGAAAGCTTACGGGCGAGTTCTTCGGGCTTGAACTTGAAATTGTCGTTGTAGACGAAACCATCCGACCCCGTATTGTACGGCGGATCGATGTAGATGCACTTGACTTCGCGCTCATAGGACTTCAGAAGATGCTTGAGCGCGTCAAGGTTGTCACCCGAAATATAGACGTTCTGGCTCTTTGCATTCTCCGGTTTCGCATTGTGCGCCTCATCGGGAACGATAACGGTCTCGGTCTCCTCGTTCGCCAAAAGCCGCGCATAGTTCTTACCGAGGAAATCAAGCTGATACCCTTCCTCGGTGACGGCGACCAGATCACGGATTCGGTTTTCAAACGCCTTGAGGTCAAACGCACCCTCTTTCGTGAAACACCCTGCGAAATGCTCGCGCAGTGCCAGCAGCTCGGCATCATTCGCCCTCACCGTCTCATTCGCCTTCAGCGTCTCTTTCAACATTAGCATCGCCCTTCGTCCGCCAGCCACAAGAAGACAGGCAACACAACTCCGCCAGCAAAAGAAGCGTGCCTCGTTCGAGATACCACCGAGAAGGCACCGCTAAGAGCCCAATTAGGAGATACCAAGAACGGGCACACAAGCCGGATGCACGTAAGGTCTGGGTACAATGTATCCAGAGTGCATAGGCCTGCGTAGCCACATTCTTCGCTTCCTAATCTTGAAAAATAGCGGTTTTTCTCAGTCGCAAAAAATGCGCTTACGCACATTTGATGGTGGTGGCAATATTCGCTTGAGAAGCGCCTTGCCACCGATATCAAAGATCAACATCGACCCGGTCAGGCGAACCCAACCGCATCAACGCCGAACATTATAACAAAATCCGCCCCAACGCGGCGGATTTTGTTAGACGCAATTATCACTCCGGCAAGTTCGCTTCGGGATAGGACTCGAGTTGCTGAATGCGCGCGTTCAAGCAAGCGCGCATTGCCTCGATTGTTGTCTGCGCATATGCCTGTCGCAAGACGTTCAAACGGCGACGGCTCCACTTATAGGCCAAATCACAGAATGCCAGCATTGAATCGATTGTCGCCACCTGGTTTGTCTCGGTACTTAAACAACTCCACGCATAGGCCCCGATATGATTCCGAAGCGGCAAATTGTCGATCTTCGATGCAGCGAACAACAAGTCGCTCACTGCTCCCGCCCTGTCGACAGCGAACTCGTTCGCCTGCGATTCATCGGCCATAGACGAACGGAAACGGTCCAACTGCACGACGGAATTGCTTGTCACGCCTTCAACCTTGGTCAGCACTCGCATTGCGTAGCGACCACAGGCAACATTTGTGACGCACGATTCGATAAAAGGCATCTGATTTAAAGAACCATACCTGTTGATCAACAAGAGCGCGTCTTCCTGATCCATCTTATCAGCAGCCCTTGCATAAACCTCCTCTGCCACTTGGCACACACGGTTACTGTCCGATCCGAGATTCACAAACAACCGCCTTGCCCACGACGAATCGCCATGCACATCCTTTCTCGAATTTCGCATCTCGGCGAGCACCTCATCACACAAAGACGACATGTCGTCTTCACCGGCAAACAAAGCGGCGAAACACACGATTGAAACGGCAAGTAGCATCTTTCTCATTTCACACCTCCATCAATGACACTCAGGTTTCGAGTCTCCTATGGATTAGTATTAATCCCTGCCTGATTGTAGACATTACTTTCGGCAATCGTATAGTCATCTTCGCTTAAAACCTTGGAAAGTTCTCTTGGGAAGACATTTGTAACCGAATGATACAATAACGCTTCAGCACGTTTCAAAGACGCTTTCCGCGAAGACAGCCGGCGCAATCTCTCCGAGAGATCATTGACGACATCGGCAGTTATGTTGGTTGAAGCATTAGAAAAAGCCAATTGTCTCTGCGACTCACATGCCGAAACCAGCCCACGACACTCCGACAGAACCTCGGCCGCGCAACACCAGCAGTTGGTCGAAACGCGAATTGGAGGCGTGCTGGAGAAATAATAAAGTAGAAATGCCTTAGACTCAATCCATTCCGGACGCCCTACGCCATCATCAAGGTTTGGATACTGCGACAAGTTCGAGTACCAGACTCGCACGGACTCTCCTCTGTCTTGTTCAGACTGTGCGGCAAATGCCTCAAAGACCTTACCTTTGTGCAAGCCGACAGTCTGTCCCCAATAATTTGAAGTTGCGATCACATTCTCCGCATGCGTCGCCTCGCACAACAGCATCACAACTAAAGACAACACCAGTTTAGACAACTTCATTTCTAAGGCCTTTCAATCACATTACAAACATCATTTGTTCCACGCACACCCATAAAACCGAATTTAAACACTCGCGCCGTTCCGTCAGAATCGAGTTCAAACCGCTGCTCCGTTCGCACAAACTCATTCGTGCCAGCTTCATCCCTGACAACACGCCATACATTTGGAATCTCCCACGAGAAACTCCCCGATTCCCATGGTCGCGGATAAAAGCCAATCTGGACATGGTCAGGCGATGAATTGTCGAATCCTACGCCACCCCAATGCCCTGCACCTCTTTTCCCGTGATCAAGGCCCTCCGCTTGATCCGGTCGTGTGAAATACCCGATGGCATTAGTAGACACAAGAGGAACTTCCATTACCTCGACTCGGTAGAACGAAACTGTTTCAGGAACCAGACGGATGTCAAAATCAAGAGACAACAAGCCAGCCTCTCCTGGGATCCCAATGGACTCATACGAAATTGAGTTTACCCTGTAATCAAGCGGAGGAACAACAAAGAATTCGACAGATGCCTCTAGATCCAGAATTCTCAGCGAAACCGTTGCCTCACCAATTTCACTCGATGCTGTAAACAGCGACTGCCCAAAGAACGGTTCAGACATCGTACCGCTACTTGTCGACGCGTCTTTAAAGCACGCTTCCGGCTTAACATAAAACACCACCTCTTCCCCTACGCCTAAGTCCAATCGAGTTCTTTCGGCCGGCACAAGCGAAATCGTTTCATGCGACACCGTTGCCACGGTCATGGACTTCTGAACTCGGGTCGAATCGCCAACTCCCGGAACAAACTCCAAGAGAAATTGAATGTCACCGATCGATGAACTCTGCTCCAAGCCTTCAACATAAAGCGTTACTCCATCAAACACATGAGCCGAAGCTTCAAATGGAAACTGAAGCAAGCTCGCCTTGTTCTGCGAACGCCAAACACGAATCTTCTCACAACCTGAAATGCAACTCAAGCGGATCGTCCCATTTGTTCCAACATCCGACTCAAACATGATCGAGAGCGGACGCAGACTCACACAATCCACCTTGTTGCTTGGCAAGATGACAACTTCAGGAACGACCAGGTTCAAGCGAACTTGGGGAGTATTGTTTGTTCCGTAATGAGTGTTAAGGTACGACCACATGCTATACCCACAGAGATTGGCCTGAACGGAGAGGAACAAGGAATTCCAGCTTGGCAGATTGTCGCAGTTGAGTTCCGTTGTCTGCGCATTGGGGTTCGAGAACGTCACATTGTCGTTCGATCCCGACCACTGGAATGACGGCGTTTCCGATCCACAGAAGTCCGTGAGGATCGCCTCAAGCGTAATCGGGAAGTCGTCGGGGCCCAGATGCGTGAAACCCGGAGAACCCTGCAGCGTCGGCATCCAACAGCACCACCCTGGGGTATAGCCCCACCAATACATTCCCGGATAGTTCAACCAATTCTCGCCCCCGCCAATCGACCACTCGCCGGACGAACTGTCATCGCCCCACAAGCCCACCATCCGCATCCGAGCCAGCGGCACGATGTCGTCGCACATGTCGTACTCGACCGTCGGATCGTAGGGGATCGTCTCGAATTCGTATTCGCGTCCCTTCTCCAAGAGAAAGACATACTCGCCCGCGTTCGTCACCACGACAGACTCTTCACCAACTGTGAGCAACGTCGCTTCAACTGGATCGACCGGGAACGAGGCCGTGAACTTGTAGAGTCCGTTTGTGAGCCCGACACCAACCTGCTCGTCAACCCAATCACGATAATCGTCGTCTTGCCCGATCGGCACATCGGGATAGGGATTGCCGCGAATGAATCGCTCGACAACGACACCATTCGTCGAGACGCAATAGTCACCGTTGCGGAAGAGTTCGATCTGCGCATCCAGCGTCTCGGTCGCCGTCCGTCCCGGGCGAACATTCCACCACGCGAAGATGCAGGAATTGCTCGCCGTCTGCTCAACCGTTAACGCACTCTCTCGCGGCACCATCGCCACAGAAACCGGCAACTCGACGAACGGCGCGTCATAAGACGAAGCCGCAAGCCCGCCTTGCGAGTAAACGACAACCCCCGAAAGA
>CAMAHK010000009.1 GCA_945834475.1 uncultured Verrucomicrobiota bacterium | reverse complement strand
ATGATCCTCGACTGCAGCCTCCCGTAGGAGTCTGGGCAGTATCTCAGTCCCAGTGGGGCTGGTCATCCTCTCAGACCAGCTAACCGTAAGCCTTGGTGGGCCGTTACCCCGCCAACAAGCTGATGGTGCGCGAGCCCCTCTAAGAGCGAGAGCCTTGCGGCCCCCTTTAGCGTTCCGGTGATGTCACCGGACGCCACATCCGGTATTAGCCATCGTTTCCAATGGTTTTCCCCAACTCAAAGGCAGGTTGCTCACGTGTTCCTCCCCAATCCGCCACTCTCACCAATCAGTATTGCTACTCATCGGATCCCGTTCGACTTGCATGCCTAATCCACGCTACCAGCGTTCGTTCTGAGCCAGAATCAAACTCTCAGAAAAAAGAATTTGAGTAGCTCCACACAAAACATTTACTGTTTTCTCAACTACCGACTTTCAAAGAGCGATGTCGCTGTCGTGGCTTCAACTTACGTTTCGGACCATCGGTCGCAACGGGTGCATAGTATATCATTTTCGCCGTCACCTTGACAAGGGGGAAAATGAAAAAAATATTTTTTATTTATATCTGCACAAAACCATGCATTCTAATTAAAAAAAATCAGCACAAGAATTCGCAAGCAGCAAGGCGGCAGACCTGTTCGGCCGCGTCTCCGGCGCCGAGCTCGGCAAGGAATTTGCGACGAAACGCGAGATGTCCGCGTTCCCGCGCCAGACGCCGCGACACAGGGTAATAGAGTCCGCTAATCATCCAGCCGACCTGAATCAGCACAAAATCGGCGAGGGAGAGAATATCGGAGTAATCGACCGACTCGCCGGCCCTGATCGCCGACAGCACCCGCGGATTCGGCTGACGATCGATCGGCAGATTCCAGAACGCCCGCGAATCCGTGCGCCAGTCCGTCGTCGCGACGAGATTCTCCAGCACGCGGAAAATGTCCAGCTTGTCCGCGTCCCGCACCGTCTGCGCCGCGGCCGTCGTGATCCGATCCAGCCCCGCAGGCAGTTCCTTTCGATTATGCAAACGCACGGCGTCGAGAATCGCTTGCGCGTCCGCACGGCCGTCCAACCAGCCGAACCGGAGGACCAAGTCGTGCGAAAGCGCAGCATGGTCGATCGTCGTCGCGTCATTGAACGAATTGAAGCGTGTCAGCTGCTCGTAGCGTCCCGTGTCGTGGAGGAGCGCGGCATCGACAGCCGCCACCCGCTCATCTTCCGCAAAGTGTTCCTCGGCGGCGATGAGACGGGCGTTCGAGACGACGCGCATCGTATGGCGGAGCTTCAGTTCGAGCATGTCGCCGAGCGTACCGTCCGGACGACGGAACGTGTCGACGTAGGCCTGGTAATTCGCACGAAGGGATTTTGTCATAACAAGTCCGAGTTATCCTCGAGAATCATCTTCTCGAGTTTGGCAATGGCAGATTTCAACGTGTCATTGGACATTATGATTTCCTTTTATTAGGTGTGGTAGGGTGGTGTGCCCCTACGCCGCCGCAGCGGGATGGGGTCATCCCGCCCTACCGTCCAAAAAACTCACGGCCAAATCCCAAGCGAGCGAATGAACGGCACGAGCACACCCTTGACGATGTCGGCACTCAAGCGATGTCCGCCCGCGTAGGAAACGGACATACCCGGGTAGTGCTCTTCGAACCGCGCCCGGTTGTCGCCCGCCAGCTCGTCCGCATCGCCAAAGAGCCCGTGACAAAAGAGCTGTTCGACCTCGTCAATGTCGTCGAACTGGTGGGCCTCCATCTCGCGGAACGCCTCGATCGTCTCCTTGTAGACGTGAAACTCGAGCGCCCCGTCCCGCCGCGGATTGAGCCACTTGTACTTGCCGACATGAAAGAGCGAATAGAGCGACGACATCGCGAACGAGGGATTCACGCAGATGCGCTCGACGCCGCGGAGCTGTTGCGCGTACATGCCGCCCATCGACGTGCCGATGACAAGGCCCGGATTCTCCTTCTCGACGAGTTTGCGCAGGAACGGCAGGGCTTCCGACGGCTCAACCGGAATGTCCGGCGCAACGACCTGAATGCGGTCCGCCGCCGATGTCCCCAGAAATTCCTTGCGCAGGAGGTCCACCGTCCCGCTCGCCCCAGACGAGCCGAACCCATGCAGATAAAGAATCTTCCGTTCGTTCATGAGATTCTCGGTACGGCCGCGAGAAGCCGCTTCGTGTAGTCGCTCGTCGGATGCTCAAAGACTTCGGCGGCGGCGCCGCAGTCAACAAAGCGTCCCTTTTCCATCACACAGATCCGATCGCAGACATTCTTCACGACCGCAAGATCGTGCGCGATGAGGAGAATCGAAAGACCAAGGTCACGGCGAAGATCGCGCAAGAGATTGAGGACGCGCGCCTGCACCGAGACGTCGAGCGCCGAGACCGGCTCGTCGGCAATCAGGATCTCGGGCTGGCACGCGAGCGCCCGCGCGATCGACACGCGCTGGCACTGTCCCCCCGACATCTCCCGCGGATACTGGTCGAGCACGGCGGAAGAGAGGCCGACTAAGTCCAATAATCGAATAATCGAATTGTCGAATGCTTGAATGCGCTCCCGACGCGTGAGCGGCCGAGTCCCTGACCGTCTCGATTCGATTATTCGGCGATTCGAAAATTCGATTATTTCCCCAAGCGTCTGCCGAACGGTCATGCGCGGGTTGAGCGAGCCGACGGCGTCCTGGAAGATCATCTGCATCGACGGGACGACGCCGCGCAAAGGAGACGCGACATTCCTGTCGCGTGCAAACAAGATCGTTCCTCCGCTCGCCTTCTGGAGCCCCATGAGCGTCTTCGCAATCGTCGACTTTCCAGACCCCGACTCACCGACGATGCCGAGAATCTCGCCCTTCGCCAGTGCAAACGACACGCCCTTCACAGCCTCATACGAGCCGTAGCGAACATGCAAGTCATTAACTTCAAGAAGAACACTCATCTCCACTCTTCAACTTCAACTCTTCACTTGAACTCTCTCACTTGAACAGCGCCTTGCAGCACTTCTCAAGCGCCGCGAGACGCGCCTCGGCCGCGGCCGTCGCCTCGGAGATGCGCTTCTGGTAAAGGTCGTGGTCGATGCCAAGGCACGTGCCCTCGTGCGTCTTGAGGGCGACCTGCTCGTCGGGATCGAGATTCGAGACCTCGCACGGCTTGCCGTCGTAGAGGAGCGCGAACTGGTCGCGCACGTCATGATATGCGTCGCGCCAGGGCGTGCCCTCGGCGACCTTCCTGAGCGCGACGTCCGTCGCGAAGACGCCCGGCGTGAACGCGGCGCGGCACGCGTCGGGATTCACCTTCATTCCCGCGACGACCTTCGCGAGAATGCGCAGGGTCGTACGCGTCGTCTCGAGGCCCTTCATGTAGAGGAGCTTCGCGTCCTGCAGGTCGCGATTATAACCGCCCGGCATCGCGTGGAGAAGCGTCAGCGCGGCCGTCTGCCAGCCGATCACCTGTGCCGTCTTGCCGCGGACGAGTTCCAGCACGTCGGGATTGAACTTCTGCGGCATGATCGACGAACCCGTGCAGTATTCGCGCGGCAGCTTGAAGTACTGGAACTCGGGCATCGAGAAGAGAATCATGTCCTCGGCGAGCCGCGAGAGGACGCACATCAGCTGGGCGAGCGCCGAGAGAAGAGAGGCCTCGCATTCGCCGCGCGCCATCGACGCGCCGAAGCAGTTGTGGAGCGTGCGCGCAAAGCCGAGGAGCTTTGTCGTGCGCTGGCGGTCCAAGGGCAGAGGCACACCGTAGCCCGCCGCGCTCCCGAGCGGATTCGCGTCCGCGAGCGCGTACGCCGCCTCGAGGTTCGCGAGCTGGTCGACGATCATCTCCGCGTGGCCCGTCGCCCACATCTCGACCGTCGAGGGCATAGCCGGTTGGAGATGCGTGCGGCCGACAAGCGGAATCGCCCCCGCGTCGAAGCCGAACGAACAGAGTTCCGCCGCGAGCGCACAAACTTCCTTCTCGGTCTCGAGGATCTCGCTCTTCATGTGGAGACGCACGTCGACCGCCACCTGGTCGTTACGGGAGCGGCCCGTGTGGATCTTCTTGCCGAGATCGCCGAGCTTCTCGGTGAGAAGACGCTCGACGGCCATGTGAACGTCCTGGTCCTCGACGAGAATCTTGAAGTCCTTCGACGCAGCGATCTTACCGAGCTCCTTGCGGACTTTCGCCGCCTCTGACTTGGTGACGACGGGCTTCTTGAGTCCCTTCATCTCGGAGAGCATCGTCACGTGCGCGGCCGTGCCCATGCAGTCCCACTTCGCGAGCGCAAGATCGAGGACGGGATCCTCCCCCACGGTATACGTCAAGACATCCTGGTCGATCGTGCTGTCTGTAATTGTTTTCTTCATGATTGTGCCTGTTCGTAAGCGGCCTTGAGTTTCAGGTCTGCGATTTCCAAAAGGTTTTCGATTTCATCGTCCGGGAGGTCTCCCTTTGCGAGTTCGAAGAGAAACTTCACGTAGGCCTGGCAGGCGTACTGCAGGACCTCACCGCGTCCGCCGGCCCAGATCGGGAGCTCGCGGGCCTTGAAGACCGCCAGAATCCGTACCCGCGCATCTTTCCGCACCACGTCAATAGCCTCGCGGAACGTCAATACATCCTTCCCGTCGACAAACTTCTCGTCGAAGAACCGCGGATAGATGTGAAGCCGAGAGGCAAAGGTCAGCACATCTCGCCGTGACGCGCTCCCGGGTTCGAGGACCTTGCGCAAAAGTCTCAGGTTCTCTTCCGTTTGCGCGAAGAATTCGTCTTCTGTCAGATAGCCCGGCGGCAACCCCTCGGCAAGCCAACGCTCCAGCGTCGCGCGCCGGTCAGCGAGCTGACACGCGGGATCGGCCGCCCGAAGCGCGGCAAGCGCCTCGTCCGCTGACAGTTCGCGGTGCTTCACGGCCCGATAGAAAGCACGGGCGACTTCGACACGAAGACGGTCCGGATCGGCATACGCGGGACTCTTCAGGTGGATGCGCGTGACGATGCGCATCTTGTTTGTCTCCGCCCAGCTGACGATTTCCGCATCGTTCGTGCGCCCGTTGCCCAGGCGTAGGATGATCCCCGGCGACGCGAACTTCTTCGGTTTCTCGCCCAGTCCGCGATAGAGCAGCAGCACCGCCTCAGCCGCACGGCTCGCGATCGGACCCTGGCAATCGCGACGGATGTCCTCGTCACAACTGGCATAGACCTTCACCAGCCCATCCGCCTGCGTCACGACAGGCGCACGCATCCGCTGGACGAGTTCCGCCCGCGTCAACGCGAAAAGTGCTAGTAGAGCCAAGATCATTTCCGCATATTATACCAAACTCCTCTCAATCAAACTTGCGGTCATAGAGGAGCGCACCGTTAAGGACGACAAGGACCGAGCCGACGTTGTGAACGAGCGCCCCCGAGACGGGACCGAGCACGCCGAAGATCGAGCAGAGGATCGCGACCGCGTTGATCGTCATCGAAATCGCGATGTTCGTCTTGATGAGCTTCACGCACGCGACCGACAGACGGCGGAGATACGGGATCTTCGTAAGATCGTCCGTCACAAGCGAGACATCCGCGTATTCCTGCGCGATGTCCGTGCCCATACCGCCCATCGCGATGCCGACATCCGCGAGCTTGAGCGCGATCGCGTCATTGACGCCGTCCCCGACCATCATCACCCGCGACCCCTTCGCCTGATGCTCCTCGACGATGCGCGACTTGTCTTCGGGCAGACACTCGTACTTAAAGTCGTCAACGCCCGCCTCGGCGGCGAAGCGCCGCGCAATCTCCTCGTGGTCGCCCGAGATCATCAGCGAGCGGACGCCCGATGCCTTGAGCGCCGCAACCGTCTCCGCCGCCCCGGCGCGGAGATGGTCGCCCTCCTGAAGCGTTCCGGTCTTGTCGAAAAGCGCGAGCGTCACCGCGCCCATCTTCTCGAGTGCCTCGCCGGACTTGATGATGACGCCGTGCTTCGTCGCCTGACCGATCGCCGCCATCACCGAGGTCGGTGTCGCAAGGGCGAGCGCACACGGACAGAAAACGACCATGATCGTCACCCCGCGCACAAGCGCCGTGTGGACGTCCCCGAGGATCGCCCAGCAGCCGAGGAACGTCAGCACCGCGATCGAGAGCGACACCGGCACCAGGATCGCCGCCCATTTGTCGGCGACACGCTGCATCGGCGCCTGCTTCGACTCGGCTGCGGCGACCATCTTCACGAGTTTCTGCAGGGTCGAGTCATCCCCGAGCTTCGTCGCACGGATCGTGATCTCGCCGAGCCGGTTGTACGTACCCGAGTAGACCTCATCGCCGACTTTCTTCGCGATCGGCTCCGACTCACCCGTCATCGTCGACTGGTCGACCGTCGTCTCGCCCGCGGTGATGACACCGTCGACGGGAATCGTCTCGCCGTTGCGGATGACGAGACCGTCCCCGACCTTGACGTTCTGAACGGGAATATCCTGAAAGAGCATCCCCTTCGCCCGACACTTCGGACACGTCACGACCTTGCGCGCCATCTTCGGAACGAGCGAGACGAGCTTGTGAAGTCCCCGTTTCGCGCGGTCAACCGTCCAATCCTCGAGCTTCTCGCCGAGCGCCATGATGAACGCGACCTCGCCCGCCGCGAAGACCTGTCCGATCGCGAGACACGCGATCATCGCCGCCGAAATGAGGAGCGTCGAGCGGATCTTGCGTTCGCGGACCAGCGCGTGAACGGCAGCCCGCAGAAGCGGGAGCCCGCAGACGACAACCGCCACGAACGCCGGATCGTACCAATGAATCTCTCCGCCCCCATGGGCGCAGCCCTTACCGATCAGGACAAAGCTCGCCACGAGCGAGAGTCCGCCCAAGGCCAGAGCCGGCCCGCTCGAGAGAATCTTGAAAATCTTCGCCGAGACGCCATCAGACTCGCCGTGCGCCCCGCCACAACAACAACCGCCGCCACAACATCCCATAGCCGCCTCCTTACGCCATCTTCGAGAAACTCTCGACTGCCTCGCAGAGCGACTCGATCGTCTCGTCCGCCGAGCCCTTCTCAAGCCCTTCACGTACGCAATGCCGCACATGCTGGTCGAGCATGAGGAAGGAGAGTTTGTGAAGCCCGCCATTGACGGCGTTCAACTGGGTGAGGACGTCTTCGCAGCCGACGCCGTCCTCAATCATCTTCTTGATACCATTGAGCTGCCCGATCAGCTTGTTCAGCCGTATCGTCAGCATCTTCGAAGTTTCTTCCGTTCGCATAATGCCGCGAAGTATACCATACCCCCGTAGGGTATGTCAAAAGGGAAAGAAGATTTGTTTATCTGGCACGTCTGAGAATCCGTATCGGCTCTTGCCGACAGCATTCCTCAAAACCCACAAATCGAAGCGGACAATGCCAGGCAAAAGAGAACTGACTGCCAAACCGCGCCGCCCAGGACTTTTGAGAGTCAGGCAAATTCCGTTCTGTCTTTGCCTTTTGCAAGACATACTGGCAGAAGAGACCATAAGGTGTACAACTTTGCTGAAACGGTGTATAAGGATCAAAATCACGCAAGACGACATAATCGCAATCGGCAAGCACCCGAGAGAGCAACTCTGAATTTTCAGCTTCATTCGGTCGCGCAAAACCAAGCTGAATCCATCCAAGCTCGCGGCCGATGTAATAGGTCGCATGGTCCGGGGCAAACACACGGATCGGCCCCGTGCCAACGGTTTCGGCAAGCGCCTGCGTCAGGTCTTCCGGCAAGGTTGGATATGTGAGTGCAAAATGTCCTATCGGCCCGGTTAGGAGTCCGTATGCAGCCAACGCGAACACAGCACTCCTTGCCCAACAAGCATGCCGTGCGCGAAGAGACTCTACCGCGCGAACGGTCGCCAAAAAGGCAAACGGCAAGAGATAGGCAAGCCGAAAGACATAAAGCCCGGCATGAATGGCCACAGCAACACTCACCAACATTGCAGCAAGCAACCCCCAGCGTCGCTCAATGAGCCAACGCCACACGCCATACCCAACAAACACCGACAAAAGCGGATCACGGGCGATCTCACGAGCAACGGCCAGAATACCGCTTACCACAGTCGGCGTGGGTGCCGCAACCTCTTGGTAATGCCGAGAGAATGCGGCTACGAAGACATCAAGCCGCGTAGCAATCGGAATCAAAAGAAGAATCATGAAGATCGCGGAAAATCCGCAGAACCAGGCGAACTCACGACGGCGCGACCACGAAAACGCGGCAACAACAAGAGGCCCAAAGAGAAAAGCCGTCGGCCAGACAAAGACAGCAACAACGGAAAATCCCGCAGCCACCGCAAGTGTTGTCTTCGTGCGAAGTCGCCCCTCGGGACAAGCCAAGGCCGCCAAGGCACACCAGATTGCGGCAAGCGCCCACGTATCAACGCGCGTCAAGAGCGCACACTGAAAGGCAATTGGCGAGACTAACACCGCAAGAGCGAAGACCCTGCGTTCCAATCGCGGCAAAGTGGTCGTTCGTTTCAGATAAACGCCAAAGGCTACGGCCATCACCATGAGACCGACGAACGGACTCAACCGGACGGCAAGCTGCCCGCCAAGCCGAAAGAGCACTTCCTGCAACAAAGGCCCCAAATAACAGAACGGCATCAGGGAGACAGGCGACGAACCCATCAGGGTCGAATTCGCATCGCCCCCAGACAGGAACAGACGTCCCATCTCCACAATGTACGTCTCGTCCAGCCAGGGGATCAAATCAAACATACTCCCCACATCCTTAGAAATCAGAGGCGTCCACCGTCACTTCCGTGACACAGCCAGGAAATTTCTTCTTCTCATCCTTGGGGAAACAAAGATAGGCATGGTATTCGCTTTCAGTCCCAACGACCGGGATCAATGTCGAGGATGTCTTCGATACCTGATCCTCGGAAACATAGGTCGCCCTCACCTGGGCATTTTCGTCAATTTCGACCCTCACGACCGCATTCTCTTCTTCCAGTGTACAAGTCTTGTCCATTAGTTTCTCGGCAACAGCCTTCCATGCGGGTGAAATTTTCCACTCGCACATCCAGGCCTCGAAATCTTCGCAACGCGCCCCATCGATGGTGATGAAGAGCGGCTTAACCATCTTTTCGCCGTCCGTAACGAAGGAAACATCCATCACACAAAGTCCCGATTGCGCTTCAAAGCTCTTAAACTCCTCTGCAACAAGCTTCCATGTCTTGTCGACCGTCTGATAAGTGCCTTCAAGCCGTCCGGAATCATTGATCAGAAACGCCGCAGCGCCCTTCTCGCCACCTCCAAAAAACTCGCCGAAGCTCCACTGCGGAATCGAAGACAGAAGAGCCTTCTTCGCCGCAAGGGCCGCCGCTTCCTTGGCCTTTTGCCGCGCCGCCGCAAGTTCCGGCGAGACGGTCAACTTGATAGCCGTCTTCTTCTGTTTCGCCTTCTTCTCAGCCAAGGCTGCTCGCGTCGGATTGTCCGTCGACCAGATTTTGAACTCATCAATCAGATAGTCACAGTGGTTCTGTTCCTTTTCAAAGAATTCACGCGCAAAATAAAGCCGCGCCGGCTCACACATACGGGCACGGTACTTCTCAAGGTTCTCCGGCACCTTCTGCATCGAGAGGATCTGAACACCATTTCGCGTCACGCGCACCGTATCACTCGACCCATCAAGTCCATCAATATTCCAGCGAATCGCATAGTGATGCCAGGCCTTCGGATCATCTTCACCGAAGCAGGTCTTATAGGGAATGTGCCACCCGAAATTCGGAAGCGAAGTCGTCCAGCCGTAATGGCTCATCCGCAAGTACCAACCGCTCTTGGCAATGCCGTTATTGGCATTAATCTCAAAGGCCATCAGCATCTTCTTACTCGTTTCCTCGTCGAAGATGCTGAAAAAAGTCGGATCGCCCGCATCACGATACCAATCGCGGTCGTTCTCGATCTTTGCGTCGAACTCAATCATGCCGCAGTCAGGAGGGAGTCCCTCGGGGAGCGGAAATGCAACCGATCCAGCGCCTTCCTTGACACGAATCGCACCGCCCTTGACACCCTCGACAAACGTCACCTCCCGGGCAACAATCGCCGGCTTGCCGACTTGTGGCACCGCCAGATACTGCGCGGTGTCAAGCGACGAATAAAAGACAAGATTCTTCTCCGCCGCCGCAGCAAACGAAGCGGCTAATGTAACGAACATCACAAAGAGTATGCGATAATTTAACATAACGAGCAAATTATACCAAACCTTCGGTTACGCGGTCAAATTGGCAAGGTGGAGTTCAGTCTCACATGTCTTCCAGCGAGAGCGCCTTGATTTCTACCCGCTCGTCTCGCCATTGACCGGAGGCACGGCGAAAAACCTCAAGCTTCTCTTCAAGAAGTCCCAAATCAATCTTCCCCTTCTGGCGTTTGATCTCGGCTATCATATATTCACCCGTCAGTTCATTCTCCGCCAAAAGATCGACCTCATTCCCACCCTTGCGATCCCACCAGGATCCGATGCGCGTCCAGCGCCCCGCTTCCGCCTCCTTCTGGCGAAAATACTCCTCAAGCGCATGTCCGCTCAGCACCGGATAGTCTCGCGAGATGATCGTCCGAAGCTGCTCGAATCCCTTGATTTCAAGGATATAGCTGTATCGGTAGAGATAACGGAACCAGAATATCAAGAAGTTGTCATGAAGCTCATAATGAACAGACTTGGATGAAGGCTTCGCGAAGAGCGGTTGATGCTTTCGAATCAGCGCATAATCGCTTTCCAATCGTGCGAGATAGCCGCCGATTTGACGTCCGACCGTCTGCTCGATCTGATTGCGTTCCGTAAGCCCTCGCGCGATAGCCGAAAGAATGGAGAAATAAACACCATATTCCTTATCGAACTCCTCGACCAGAACCGCCTTGCCCTCGTCAAGAAAGACCGAGTTCGGCTTGACGATCGACTTAATCATCGCATCTTTCGTATAACACTTCGAATCGATCAAAAGCTCGATATATTTGGCGACGCCTCCGGTAAACGTCCAAAGCGCCAGCAAATCTTCCTTCGTGAACTTGGGATAATACTCGGCAAGAATCTCCTTCAGCACATCGGTCGTGAACGGTTCGACGACCATAAACGACGTCTCGCGTCCATAGAGCGGAGCCTTCTTGTTGCGAAAGAGTTTGACCATCAATGTATTGACGCTTCCCGTCACAATCAGATTGATGCGCGCATCGTTCTTATTCAAATCCCAGATCTTCTGAATCGAAGTGAAAATCGCCGCATTGATCTTCTTGAACTCTTGAAATTCGTCGATTATGACATTCAAGTGCCGTGCCTTGGCGATTTTCATCAGCGCTCCGAATATCTCTTCAAATCGCGTCGGTTCGCCGAAGACAACCTCCCCGAGCTTCTCGTTGATCTCCCGTACAAACGTCGCGCAAAGATCCTTCTCACTCTTGCGCTCAACGAAAAGATAAATGTAATCATCTTCCTCAAGCGCTTTCAAGACAAGCGATGTTTTTCCGACGCGGCGCCGCCCGGTCACAACCGTGAACTGCGACACCTCCGCACTACGCACGGTAATCTCATGAAGCTCGGCAATTTCCGCCTGACGATCAAAGAATCGCATTCCCCCTCCTTTCAGCAACCATGGTTACAGCAACCACGGTTACAATTATACCACATCCAGCTTCATCCCGTCAATTTGTCGACGCCCTCTCTAGACATCTCGTCTCACAGTCAAGCGTAGCGTGAATCCCAGCGTCGCCAGGGCGGCGAGGACGGAAACGACGCCGAGCGAGAGCGGAAGCGGCTTCGGCGTCGCCGGCTGGGCGGGTTTCATCGGCTGGAGGACCTGCACGAGATATGCGTCGGGCGAGCCAAGCCAGTTCGCAACCGAGACGATGTAGCCCGCACGAACCATCGTCGCGACCTGCGGATCGTTGAACTGCTGACGCGGCAGAACCGTGAGCTGCGCCGAGCACTTCTTCGCCACGGCCTTCGAGTAGTCGACCGGTGCGCAGAAGCGATGGGCTTCGGTCGCGAGGTCGAAGGCTCCAAAGAGAATGAGGGCTGCGACAGCGCCGCAGCCGAGGGCGGCTCGCGGTACGGGGATGAGACGGAGCAAGGCCTCAATGCCGTAGCCGGCGAGAACGCAGAGGCAGAATTCCGTCAGATGATGCCACTTGACCGGCGCACGCAAATAATTGCCGAACGGCAGCGCATACACGCAGCGATAGACCGGCTCGCAATAGCGCCCGAGCGAGAAAAGCCAGAAGACCAGCGCGGCGATTGCGAAGAAGAGTATGGTCGAATAACCGAATGACTGAATGACCGAATGACCGAATGGGGCGGCGGATGAGGCTGTCTCCCGTCCTAGTCGTCCTAATCGTCCTAGTGGTCCTAGCCCAACCAGAACACCCAGCAACACGAGCATGATCGTCACCCAGCCGACGTAAAGCGAATGCTGGCGGTAGTTGCCCTGTGGGGCGTTGATCGGACGACCGAGCGCACCCGTGTAGGGCTTCGTGCCCTTCTTCGCGTTGATCGAGAGTGTCAGCGGACAACTCGTGTCGCCATTGAGGCGTGGCCACAGAAACTCGAGCGTCTCGGCGGGCGGCAGCGACCAGTTGGTCACGAAGATCCAGCGGGCGTCATCTTCCCCGTTCCGCGGCGCGTCCTCGCCCGCGGCGCTTCCCAGCTTCTTCGACTCTTCGATCTGCTTGTCGCGTCCCGCAAGGTCGTTGGTCAGAGCCGAGTAGAAGCTCGGCGCGCCGACGGCGAAGAAGACGACGGCTGCGAGGGCGAGGTTGCGGGCCAACGTGACGGGGACGAGACAGCTTTTACCCGCCGCAGGCGAGGACGCACTGCGGTACGTCTGAACAAGGCGAAAGACGAAGTAGGCTGCGGTGAAGACCGTGAAGAGGAGCCAGAGGTCGGGCATGTAGAAACTAGCCCAAGCCATCACGAGTCCGAGGAGAAGCCAATACTTGTGATTGCCGCGTTCAAGAGCTCGGTCGACAAGGCCAAAGGCAAACGGGCCGTAACTCATCCACACAAACCAGTTACCGTGCCCTGCGGAGAAAAGAGTACACCAATAACCTGAAAAGCCAAGTAAGAGCCCTGCGCCGTAGGAGGCCAACAGGGACAATCCCCTGCCATGCAAAAAGAAGGCCAGCGCGAGGGACGAGAGATACATCGGAACGACATACCGTAGCTCCGTCGTAAACATCGGTGACCCGAGCAGTCCCGACCAGAGAATATCAAGCGGATGCGCCTTACCGGTCGTCGAAAACTGATTCCACCATCTGAGCCACGTATCGCCCACCGAGAGCGAGAAGCGATAGCCGTCGTCAGGCGCGATGAAGGCGACGGAGGGCGACCAGGTTCCCCAGAAGACGATCGCCGCCAGCACCGCAAAGATCGCAGTGAAGGCGGCGAAACCGACGAGGCGCCGATTCTTCAGCATCTCAAGTTAGCCAATCTTGCCGAGGGCGATGATCGTGAAGACCATCGTGAAGATAGCGACCGTCTCGACGATGCCGAGCGCGCCGAAGTAGTTCGTGAGGCCCTGTCCCGTCTCGCCCTGCGCGTCGCAGGCCGCCGCACCGGCGCGGCCCTGGAAGAGCGCGGAAAGGCCGATGCCAAGACCGGCGAAGATGCCGAGGATCAGCGTCGCGACGCCCGCACCCTGCGCGGCCGTCTTGCCGAGCATGATGAACATGAGAATCATGCCGTACAGGGTCTGGGTGATCGGCGCACCGACAAGACCGAGAAGGATGAACGGCGCCGGCTTGTTGGCGGCGTAGCACTTCTTCCACGCACCGACCGCGGCGGACGCGGCGAAACCCGTACCAAAGGCGCTTCCGGCGGCCGAGAGGCCGAGACACGCGACAGCACCAGCAACAATCATCGGATCCATGATAGTTCTCCTTACTTATTTTTCAGTTTTATGAAATGGTTTGAACTGATAGCCCGCCCAGCTGATCCCCTTGTGGTTCGAGAACTCGAGGGTGTTGAGACGGACGGCGTGCACGAGGATCGAGAGCCCCGCCATCGCGAGGTTGAGCCCGTGACCGACCAGAAGGATAAGCACCAGAGGCAGCCACTTGATCCAGATCGGGAGCCCCAGGTCAACGGCCATCATGTTGAAGTTCTCGGCGACCTTGACGGACGCGAGACCGACCGCGAAGAGACGGACGTACGAGATAATGTCGCCGAGAACGCTCATCGCGTTCAAGAAGAGCATGCCCTTGTCAATGCCCTTCGCCTGAATGAAGACCGTCCCGAACGAGACGCCAAACATCCAGTAGGCCCAGGTCGGAATGCCAGGGAAGATGCCGACGATCGAGTTCGTCACGAGGTACATGAAGAGAACCATGCCCGCCCAGCCGAACTGCGAAAGGCACGCGCGCGAGTTGATCATCGAGATGCCGTTCCAGAGGCGCGCCAGCATGAGGTGCGTGACACCGATCGTGAAACAGAGGAACATCATGTTGTCGTACTCGTGGCCTTGCTCCGCCCCGACACCGCCGAGCCACTTCACGGTCGGCCAGTCGGCGCACCAGGGAATCCCCGCGCCGAACCACGTGTTGGAGAGAAGACCCCACAGAATCGTCCCCACCGAGAAGACGGTGAGGAGCTTCACCCAGGGCGAGGTGCCGAACTTCTTCCACGCCCAGAGCGTCGCCGCGAGGAAGATCGCACCGTAGCCGCCGTCCCCGACGAGCATCGCGAAGAAGAGCGAGAAATAGCACATGAACGGCACCGAGACGTCAGCCTCGGTGTAGCCGGGCGCGATGCCGAGTCCCTCGAAAAGCGCCTTCACGCTCTTGAAGAACTTCGGCGGCTCGATCAAGGTCGGCGGCACTTCGCCTTCCGCCGCCTCGCGCAGGAGAACGCCCCAGCCAATCGACGCCGAGCGCTCAAAGAGCGAGCCCGTCTTCGTGCCCTGCACCTCGGCCATCAGGTCGGCCTCGCGCGACACGGGAATCCAGCCCGAAATCACCGCCACCGCGCCGTGGTCCTGCAGAAGCTCCTTCGCCTGCTCGAACGCGATGCGATCGGCGAGCCCCGGGAATTCCTTGAGAATGCAGCCCTCGTCGCAGCCGGCGAGCGTCTTCTCCATGTCGTCGAGCGCGAAGCCGATCGCCGCGACGCGCTCCTGCAGCTTCGAAAGCCGCTCTTCGGGCAGCTTTTCGGGAAGCGCCACGACGGTGTCGAGCCCCTCGACCGTCGCCCGCAGCTTCGCCGCCAGAACGGGATCGAAATCGCCGTACGGCGCGTAGGTGCGGATCTCGCGCTCGAGACGGTCCTTCTCGCCCTTCAGCGCCTCGCGCTCCTTGACGAGGTCGAGAACCTGCTCGACTGTGCAGTCGGCCGCGCCCTTCGGCGCCTTGCCGCGCGCCTTCTGGATGTGGCGCACCGCCTGCTCGGCCTCGGACGCCGCACCCTTCGCCTCGGCAACGCCCGCACCCGCGGACTGCGCTAGGTCGAGATGGACGGCCCCAAGCGACCGCAGCTTCTCCAGCGTCGCATTCCGCTCGGACGCGACGCAGATGAGATCGAGATGCTTCATCTTGACGATCATGACTCGACCTCCGTTTCCGGCACGCGGCTCTTCGCGATCTTGCCGCGCGTCACCGCCGCCGTCTGCTCGTCGCCGAGCGCGATCTTGATGACGCGGATCGCCTCCTTGCACGCGGGAATCTTCACCTTTTCAAAGAGATTGACGCGCTGGGACGTCTGCTGCAGCTCGAGCGCCACGAGACGGCGCTGCTCTTCGTAAATCGCCCGCTCGCACTGAAGCGAAAGGACCTTCGTCGTCGTGTCGACCGCATTGTCAACCCACGCCGGCGTCGCCCACGGATCTACTGACTTCACATCGGTCTCGATGGACTCAAACGTCGGAATCGCCACGCCCGCGATGTTCGCCGAGCCGGTCTTCACGCCCTTCACCTTCACCAGCCCCGAGAGAAGCGACTCGTCCGTCGCGAAGAGCCCGACCCAGCGGTCGAGCCCGTCGCGCGCCGCGCGCTCCTTCGCACGCGTCTCCTCGGCCTTCGCCGTAATGCCGGCGATTTCGCTTTGGAGCTGCTGCTTCTTAAGCTGAAGCATGGGAAGGAACCTCTGGAAACGCTTGAGCGCATCCGTCTGAGCCTTCAGCTCCGTCTTCGTCAATTTGACCTTCACCATGATGCCACTAATTATATCATAAAAAGCGGTCGGGGTCTAACCCGACTTTCCACGTTCGCGAGCACCCGATACACGCGCTCCGCCCCGAGATGATGACGATCGTGTTGTCGTCACCCAGCCTCACTTCGGCATCATGTCCATGTCCCTGATGGGACGTGTTCAGTCCTTATGCGACTCAAGCCACTCGAGTCGGCGGGCATCGGGAAGATGCTTGACCGAGAAGTCTGAGAAGCGGGCCTCGAAGCCGTTGCCGTCCGGCGCAGCTGCGAATGGGCCGACCTTCACCGGCACATTGTCCTGAAGCCAGGCGTTTCGCATCATCCTGTAGTCTTTGTCGTCGAACGAGTAGAAGAGCTCGACAGCATCCCGGCGACGAACGGCCTTGATCCAAAGGGCATCGACCGGTTTCTCCAGCTCGATAACACTCCAGTCGCTCTTCCCGTGCGTCACGACCACGCTCACATTGTAGTGCCCGTCGACATACTCAATGCCGGCCTTGATCCAGTTCTCGTGATCGATGCGGAGCATGAGTCCCGCCTGGTCGAAGCGGTCCTTGTACGCGCCCGACGCCTTCACCTTCGCCTCGAACTCGCCGCCGCGCTCCGTGTAGAGGAACGGACCGTCATCCACAGTGAAACCATAATGCGAGACGCGCCAGTAGTCGCTTTGGCCCGTCACCTGCATCGTCAACGTCCCGTTATCGACCGACCACTTCTCCGGCTCGTTGAACCACGTCATCGATCCGAACGGCTGCATCCCGCCGAACGACATCATCGGAACCATCATCGCCATAACCATTTTGCCTTTCATTTTTACCTCCTCTGTTGTTTCAGACTGCTTGTTCATGATTATTAGTTTATCATAAAACCTTTTCTGATGGGACGGAAGCAGTTGGAACCGACCACCGGCACAAACGTTAAGATGTCAATCTTAAAACCGCCAACGCCGATCCAGCCCCAATGTCCCTCCGACATAATCAACGGGCGTCAGGACATTGCCTGTTTAATTTCTGACCATCTAGCGGTCTATTCTCGTCAAGCCCAGGAAGTGACGTATCAAAACATTGCGACTTTACGATAAGTGACGGCCTTCGGCATCAAGTCTTCATATGGTATGCCGAGCCCTTCATGAAGCCTGACGATCATCGCCTTCGAGAGCGACCGCGCCCCGTTCATTACC
The DNA here is from genome assembly GCA_945834475.1 of uncultured Verrucomicrobiota bacterium. Taxonomy (GTDB): domain Bacteria; phylum Verrucomicrobiota; class Kiritimatiellia; order RFP12; family UBA1067; genus UBA1067. The sequence goes on along the minus strand of CAMAHK010000009.1, from coordinate 33,880 downwards.
GCCGAGACAAGCTGTTCGGAACCAATGTAAGGACAAAGCTCCTTCTGCTTAAGCCCATGGCGATCCATAGCCCAGCGGATTGCATCCACCGGTGTAACCTCGACCTTGTCAAACGTGGCGATCGACGGATTTGCCGCACGCTCATAATCTTCAAGGAGGACGCCGAGGAGTTCCATGTAATCCGCCTCATCCTCAGTAAGCGAATCACCCTTCTCCATCAGCGCTTCCAAGATCTTAAGTCCGTCATTATACTCGGCCTCAGTCTTGATTTTGCGCCTGAACGGCATCAGCAATTTCTTCCCCAATTTCATTTCGCTCCTCCGAACGATTCGACTTTCGCCGCACTAATCTTGTCATATTCGGCATGCGTACCGATAAACTTGATCAACACAACGCCGGTCTTAAAGCAAATCGCCGCGACCAGTCGATACTTGTTCCCTCCGACATTAAAGACCCATCGTTCATTGCCGACATAATCCGCACTCCGCGCATACGCCTTGACATCGGCATGATTCTTCCATGTAGCCTGCCTACAGTCTCGCGCCCAAAGCGCAAGCGGCATTCTTGCATCCGCATGCTTCTCGGCAAAATCCTGTAGATGAGCTAACTTAATGATTCTCACGGCAACAGATTATAGCATAGAGCTCGCCGCAAAATCAATCGCAAAGTTATATTTTTTATATAACTATTTTTAATTCCTCTGTCTCCACACCTCTGAAAGCAACGCCCATGCCGCCTTCGGATGACGGATCGCAGCCTTGGCAACCATCAGGCTCGACGAGATGCGCGTCGCCTTGACCTTCTCTCCCATCCAGCCAAAGAGCGCCCACCACCAGAATGCGAATGCCTGACGAAATAACGTTACGCCGGAACCATTGATCTGCGGTGGATTTAGAGAAGCCCACTTTTCGTGACGACGTGGAAAATCAAGAACAAGGACATAGCTCATAGAGCCAATAATCGCGAGCCCCAGTATGCCCTCAAACACATGCAGAACGGTTACGCATGTATCCGCCCAAGCAGAGCTATCAGTTCCAGCCGCGTGACCGAGAATCCGCACACCGATTGCAGCAATAACGACCAAGGCCAGCACCGACCAGCCGACAACACGAATCATTCGTTCGCGTCTCGCCTTCGCCTTCTGGAACGCCTCCTCATTCTCGCGCACCCACTGGCGATACTTCTCGGCATCTGCCGCGACAGCCGACGCCAAGAGCTTCACAAGTGAGGCATCGTCAAAGAACCCAAACGCCGGCAAGAAGTCGGGAATCAGATCGAACGGCGAAAGAACATAGCCGATGCCGCCAACAATCGCCGCGATCGTCTTCCACGGCACGTTCTCATATCCGCCCGTGGCATAGTCCTTGACGAGGCTCACCATCGTCTTGGAATCCTCAAAAAACGGAATGAGATAGTTCTCTCTACTAAACAGCTTCTCGATCTTCAGTTGATCCCGAATCAGTTTCTTGACATCCGCCTGACGAACCTTCTCCGTCCAAGCCGACAACTGCGCCTTTATCTCCGCCGCATCAATCCGCGGAAGAGATTCGCCACTTCTGCTAAGCCATTCTTTTACAGCCATCAACAGTCCTAACATACGCAACACTTCCGTCATCAGGTTGTGCAAACAAAATCTCCCCTATATCATAATTCTTTTTGCAGACCTTTAAAAGTTGGGACACTTCCTCTTTCCGTGCTCGAATCCCAACAGACACAGACGCAATCATCTCATTCTTGAGCAATAAGTAGTCTCCACCTCCGTATGTTCGCCATTTACCAACTCGCGTCATTAACCTATACTCGCTCTCTATCTTAAAATTCTTGGACTTACGAAAGCAAATGTTAAAGCACTGTTCAGAGATATCATCAACAACCAGAGCCTTATCAACATCAACCACATTGGGATTAACGCAATAAGAAACTCTCTCTCCTCGAAAATTATCCGATTTTGAGATAAGATCATTGTCGACATCCAGCCTTATTCCAATTCGTACGCCTGAGAAATCTCCGCCATATTTCCTCCACATATGGAAATCGGCACTGGGATCCCATTCTGGATTTGACAGACAAAGGATCCGCACCACATCAGCAATAGTTGATCGCCTGCTATATGTCTCGTTGAAAGCCTGAGTGAATGTCTTTTTATGCTCTGCCGATAAAAACAGCGGGCCACACTCGTTTGACGTGACTATCTTAGGCCGGCACTCGGCATCATCTTCAAGGCCAAGGCGACACCCCTCCAGCCCCCAATATTTAGCCGGACTTGACACCTTGAACGAACATGTCCTCAATGCTTCAACAGCGTATTTGACTTCGTTCAGATATCTGTAAACGATTAAAGTCATTCAACCGCAAAGCATCTCAATGTACCCAAAGAACGAGTTGGCCACTTGCGACAGTTTGCCGTCACGGAATGAGAAAACCTTCCCTTCCGAATCAAGCACCGTAAGCAGGCCATCAATACCAAGGTTCTCAATCACGACAAGACCTTCTGGCAATGCAGAGCCAAGCCGTCGCTCACTCATGGTGGACTCAACAACATTCAAATATCCATCCACCCCAAGGCCGAACATCTCATGAGCCCCAAAAGACAGGACACCGCACTTCATAAGAAATGCCTTGTATTCTTCCGAAAACGAAAAGCCCAGCTTCAGCTCGGCTGAACGCACCTCTTCTTCCGAGACGCCCTTACCCTTGAAAACTTGATACTTCTCTGACAACTTGTTAATTAGCGTTTCCATTTTCTTCTCCTTCTGATCTTGCTTTCCAATGCTCACTGCGTTCACCATCAAACGCAGGACGATCTATCTCCGAATCCTTTTTCGTATCATGCAAAATTGAATAATTATCCTTCCCGCGATGTTGCTCTTGCGTTAGTTCGGCAAGAGGCGAATCCGCGTGTTGGCCGATATGATGCAACTCAATCGGCTTACCCGATTTATCGAGCGGTGCAAGCCCCTGGGCCATTCGCTCGCGATTAGTCCTTCCAAAAGCATCCTTCTGATCCATGTCGATATTAGGATTGATCAAGCAAAGGCGACCGTTGATTTCTGCCGCTTGAAGCCCAGCATCCTTGTATATCTTGTATTCTTCCATTGACAAGATCGCATCAATTATTTCATCCGGCCAACCAGTTTCATCTTTAATCTTCTGTTTCTCCTCGTCGCTCAAGCCAGATTCGTCAGCCTCATCATCGATATCCGTGCCAGATGGCGTTTCTGACGATTCGCTCTCCGGCTGAGCACCTCCGTCCGCATCGTCCGACACAGCGGCATCGGCTTCCTGATCCGATGACGTCTCGGCTTCATCATACGCAAATTCCGGAATGTCGAGATCATACCCATTCGGTGGCACTCCCTTTTCTGGGATTGGTCTCTCCGTGTCAAACTTCGGTACTTCAGAGTCTACCTCTTCTGCCACGACTTCTGCAAGTTGTTTTAGAGCCTCAATGTTCATCACCATGTCCTCCAACATGAAATATTCTTAACCTCAGATCTCCAGATCTCCCGCTGCTCTGGGTGAGCATCATATCGAGCAAGCGACTTGAAGAGACTTTCAAGCACTACATCGCGCAAGTCATTCGACAAGCTCGCAAACGCGTCATTCGCAAACATACGATCTATCAACATGCGCGTCCACTTCTTGCGATCCGAGACCTTCGGAATATCATCCTTAGCACGACGGACGAATGCCGAGTAGAATTCATCAAGCAAGTCAGCTTCGGTCTGGCTACCAGACTCAAAGACCTTTGAATTACTAAAATACAGTCTAACTAGCGCCGCTTCAGACTTCGTAAGCACCTCTTCCGCTCGCTCGAAATCAATCGTCTTCGCAAGCCGCCCCAACAGCACTCGTGCATAAGCGGCCGTGGCTACGGTGCGGGAATCGACGAAGTTCCTTTCGTCAACAACAGGCACATAAAGTTGACTCGGATGCCGTGCGTACTCATCATCATCAATTTGACAAAGAACAGCTTCCTGCCAATTATTCTGATAGACAGACGCGCAGCCCGTCTTGAGGCGAGCCAACTCGTTTACCTGGTCCTCGTTCAGATTCTGAGCCTTACCGACAAGTGCGCGATCCTCGGCATCCGGCAGACGAAGAACAACCTTCGTATTCGTATTGCGAATCACAGCCGGGTCCAGGAGGCCCGGTGCCTGATCGGCGATGACAAAACCCTCTCCGTAGGTGCGCATCTCCGCAATCGCATTGGTCATCATCTCGACGGACTTACCGAGCAAATTCGCCGTTTCCATCCCCTGCGACACGCTAGTCCGACGAAGAAGGTTATGGGCCTCCTCGAGGACTGTAACGTGTTTCAAAGCCGAATTCGCCGTTGTGGCCGACGACATTCTGTGCTCCTGAAGCTTTAAGAAGAGTACGCCCATCAGCAACGACTTCGTCTCGGACGATCCAACGCGCGAGATATCAACAATCGCCGAACTGTCAAACAGACATTCCGGCGCAATTTCATCCTTCTGGAAGATCGCGCGATAATATCCATTTGTAAGAGATTTAATACGTGTGACGAGAGCTCCCGTATAATTACTCTTCACCTCTGTATCGTATGCTGAAGCCGAGATTACCTCAGGCAATTCTACCAAGAGGTCGGAGAAATCTGGGAACACCCTCGGCCCCTTACAAACCGATCTTGAAAGATCCCATCCGCAGCGACGATAAGCCCCCTCAACAGCCTCCTTCAAAATGGCCGGCATAGCAGCATACATCGGCCAGGCCGCGTTCAAGATCTCGATCAACCTGTCGATATGTTCCATCACATGAACCTTCTCGGGAAACGAGAACGGATTCAATCGAAGAATTTTGCTGAACGCATATGGGTTTGTGCCAAAGACCGAGACGCCCTCCAAACTTCCAAGCGCATTCTTATACTCACCCTTTGCCGGCTCAACCACAAGAAACGGGATGTTCTCATTAAACAGCTTTCTCAGGAGAGCATATATAAAGGTCGACTTGCCAGCACCCGTACTGCCTGTCACAAACAAATGCGACGCAAGGGAGTCTCGGTCAAGGCTCACGACGCCATCTTCGACCTCTCCCAATCTTGAAACCTTACCAATTGGAATCTGCACCCCTTTTCGCAGATCATAGGTCGTAACCGACCGCCCAAACTCTACAGAGTTAAACACCGGGACACCTGGCAAAGCTTTTCTCGGCAAGGACATACCAACCGACAATTCTTGAGTCGTAATTATCGAGGTCGGCGTAACAACAACTCCGCCATCCGCATCGAATCTGCTCACCGCGAATTTCGGATGATCAAAGCAGCGGAGATCGGCAATAATCCCTTTATAGCAACGGTCCGACGAACTCCAATTGCTAACGCAGCAACGCTCAACCCCTGTGTTTTGTCCACGCAACACACCCGCATAGATATTCGCCCCTGTCTGAGCACAATCCATGACATCGGCAATGAAATACGCTGCGAACTTCCATGCACCGTAGCTTTTAGCCTTACGAATTCGCTTGAGCTGTTCATCCACAATCGCAATAGCATCAGCAACCTGCCTATCCTGAATTGCGTAAGTGGTCGAAGTGCCGGAGGACGTTGTCGATGATTCCGAATCCGTTGACGATTGGGAATCCGTTCGTCCGTGCGACTTGGTATTGGTCTCAGTGAGTGCCTTAGTCACAGTATGCGTTGTAGAGCCAAAAAACGCTCCGGCAAAACTCCCGACAGCAGTTCCTATCGCACCACCAAGCACGGCCCCAGTCGCAGTACCTGCCGGACCGACTGCCGTACCTATCCCAGCTCCGACAGCAGCCCCGATGGAGGCAAGAGCTTGAGCCGGTGTCTTAGTCTTTCCATCACTCGTAGATTCAGAGCTGGCAAGCGACATACTCTCCGAGAATGTCTTTGACACCGACATGCCGACAGAGCGCCCCACCGTGTGGCTGTCCTGAGAAGACAAGGTCAATTGCGAGACATTAAGCAACGAGAGTTGCGACGCCAACTGCTGGTATCCGATTTCAAGAGTCCTCAGATTGTCGTCCGAAACGGGTTTCGCCAAGATCAATGCCGTAAAATCCTGCCCTCCTTGCGCTTCGATGATCTTCTCAATTCCCTGAGAGAATGTCTCGTCATTCGCATCCTCCTTCAAATCCGGAACCCCTGTCACAATCGACACGCAACGCTTCTTTGAAATTTCACGCGAAATGGCACAAACTTCTTTGTTGCTCAAAGATGACAGCCTCAACCCTGGGAAGTTACCTGCTATCGATCCTTCAAGAACTTGCCGAGAAGCGATGGCCTCGTCTTCATCCTGACCACGCGTTCCAATATAGAGTGCCGTTTCAGCGCCATTCTTTCTGATCAGCACAAAGACCGACTGCCTTGCAGTGACAAGCGACGAATACACGCTGTTCAGTTTCACTAGCGTATTCTCTGACTTGTCGTATACGATCTTGCAGATGCGATCGACCTGAATAAGGCCGCAGGCCTTATCAAAATCATACATGTCAGATGTTCTCTCGGACACTCCAGTGGCATCCTTAAGAGACACCAGATAATTCCGGTGTATGAGATTATCAAAATCAGCCCATGCAGCAACAACCTCTCGGGCCGTAAGACTATTCTTATCCATGCAACACAACCTCCACTAATTGCATTTTACTCGCCTTCATCAACCATTGTCTTCCACCACTCACGCCCAAAGCGTCGCACATGACCTGCGGCCCGCCCCATAAGTCGTGGAATGTTCACATCGCCATCAGGATCAGAATCACGATTAACAGAACGGCCAGAAGAGCCAGTGTCGACAGCAACAGGGATTTCTTTGGCATCCGACATGTTGCGACTTCTCTCCGGACGGACGACGGTTTGACGTCCGCCCGATGTTCGACAAAAGGGCGGGGTTCGTCCGACCTATGTGTGGTCTTATACATCCACTTGTTAACCGCATCGAGTTTTTGTATTCTCTCGCGGGAAAAGTTCCAGTATAGACTTCCCTTAATTGAGTGCAAGACCGATTCTGACCATTCATTTTGTGGCGGAATTGACAAGCAGCCATCGTCCTGCTGCCAAATCGACATGCCTTTTTTTTGCAACGCAGCCTCAGCCTCATCAGCGCGAAGGCCCGCCAATGGGGTTGCCCGATAGCGGTCATCATCTGCAATTGCGCGGATAGCAATTCTAACCGCGCTGACATCTGCAGCCTCTATGGCTTGGGCGAGAGTTTCCTCCTTAGTCATTGCGCACCTCACGATCTTTTAAGAATTCCCGAGAGTTCTTGGCGGAACGAATCACACCAATCGAGATTTTCCTGAAGCGCCTTGCATTCACGAATGCAACACTCGTGGCTTCTGGCCGCACCTTCGATTTTCTTGGCAGTCTCAAACAGACGCACCTGCAACTCTTCCATCCTATTCACAATCTTTTTTTGATTATCGACAAAGGACTGTTCCACATTCTTTTTAAAGGCCTCTACAGATTTACGTCCATAAGCAACCATCTCGTCACGAACACTTCTGGCCATATCTTCCATATCAACAACGTCCTCGTAGGACACCTCCTCGTGCCGATAACACCAGAGCGTATACCAATGGCGTTCATAGCGGACATGCTTTATCCGACCCTTTGCCTCACGCTTGGCCGTAGATACAATGTCCTCTGCATTGATCGTCAGGATGCTCGTCTGCAATTTGCGCAAAGGCACGTCCATGCTTCCAAGCGAATCGGCAAGAGCCTTGTTGTATTCCGAAACGAGCGCCCCTATCTTTGTCTCCTGCTCCTGGGAAAGGACTTCTGTCAATTTATCCTTCATGTCCGCAACAAGCTCATCCAAATCAGCACGCGCTTCATCACCTTTCTGATTCGCGCTTGACGGAGATATCTTCCCTCGACCCAAACGCCGAACAACAGCATCCAGCTCCGACTCGTAGTGAGTGGATAACGCCATAAGCTCCTTCACGCTAAACTGGGACGGCTCATAACGAGCAGATCGAATTTTTTCAATGATCTGCTGCCCTTTCTCAAGACGCTCCTTCGTAGCTTCCCCATCGTTAAGAGCCTTGGCAAAAGCGCGAACCTTCTCCTGTTCCCCCGAAAGAAGCTCCTTGAGAACCGCATCCTTATTCGCCTCGTCAAAAACACGGCCAAAGCAAGTTAGCGCATCTCCAACTTTTGTCGGCAACGCATACCGGTACAAATATTCCTGAAGAATCATCTCAAGCAACGGAATTCCTGTCTGCAAGAGAGCCAACTCGTCCTTTTCAGATCTTAACGAAGCCTCCGCGAGCATTTTCTCGTACCGCACCTGCACGGAAGAACTCAAGACATCCTTACAAAGGGAATACATATTCCATGCAGGACGGGAGAACTTACTCCTAAACGTCGCCAGCTCGTCAAGGTCATCATCGTTTCCATCAAAATACGCCTTGTCATAACGATCCAATCGCATGAGCAACGCGCCCCTTGCACACACAGGAATCACGACTGGCCGCACGATGCCATTTGATTCCAAATATTCACACGCTTTCTTGTAGAGCGAGTCTACAGACTCCTCCTTCGTCTTAACCTCATCGATTTTGTTCAACACAAAAATGAAACGATTTCTGGCATTCTCACTCGCCTTCTTGATCTCGCGGCAAACATGCTTGAAGATGCCATCATTGTCTTTCCCCTGAAATGTATTAGGGGTCATCACATACACCACCATTGATAGGCGCTCGGAAATCGCCTTCTTCGTCATCTCTTCATGAGAATCATCCCGCGCATTGTTAGGTCCAGGCGTATCCTGAAACACATACTGCGCGCTCGAAGTCTCCGCAATCGTCGGCACATCACCTTTGATTTTGACCAAAGGTATGTTTTTGTCTTTATTCCAATCGGTAAGTTTCTCCTTGGTCACCTCGATCGGATTCGCATCAATGGGCTTTCCGGTCCGATCATAACGAACAGCCATAAACGGCTGTCCCTTCATTGAGTCAGTATCCGTAATCCTTACAATCGTTGCCGTACAAGCCTCAGCTGCCGATGGCATCAGATTGTGCCCTAGCAACGCGTTCATCAGAGTAGATTTGCCCGACGACATAGCAGCAATGAAGCTAACCTCAAACTCCCGAGAAGTCGCATCTTTGTAGGCCTGCAAGACCTGGTCATCGTTGAAGATTTCCTTAAACGGACCCTCTTTGCCCTTCTTGTAGATTGAATCAAGTGTCGTCAGCGGATCAGGCATCTCTGCCTTAACATCGCCGAGCATAACTTCGCCATCGCCAAGGTGACTTGAGATATCTTGAACAAGGCTCTTGAAAGATTCGCAATCATCAGCCGTTCCAGAAAACGAGAGCCGCAGGGCTGTACGGTACTTCTTGAGAATATCTTTGACGAACTCTCCAAGCCAGGAAAAAACAGGATCCTGACAATGAGCCTCTACAAAAACCTGTTCTGCCGAATGCACCTTGAGTGGCTGTCCTTCCATTCGGACTTCAGTAAGCGGTCCGAAGGAATTGTAGATTATCGTAAGCTCTTTCATTCTTGTCGTTCTCCTTATTAAGTCCTTTTAATTATTCTTAAAATATTCGCACATCAGATTTTCCGCCCATCGTTCGACAAACGGGACGCCAGAAAGCATATCCACGAAGCTAATGTCTGCAGCATTAACCTCACCATCTCCGCATCGCATGGCTTCTTTCCGGACTTGACTATCGCACATCACCTTGAACCCAGAATCCTCCAAGGCCAATTCTATTTCACGGCGATGATTCTTCGCTTTCTTAAACGAGAGAAGAAAATCATCAGCCTCATCCTCATCAAAACCGTTCTCACCATTCTGACTCGCGAGTCGACGACAGTCTAGCGCCAACGATGACCACAGCGGCACCACAACAGGGTTGTCAAAATTACATTTCTCGGAAAGGAACTCCTGTGTATCGCGAACAACATCACGCACACTTCGGGCACCCTCTCCTCCTCGGAAAAACGCATCTATCTTGTTGATTGCAAACATGACACTTGCAGTCCCCTTCTTCTCAAGGACAAACCTGTGCACGTCCTGCAACATCGCAACCTCATCTGTGGTATGCAAAGCAGAAGCATCCAGCAACACAACGATTGCCGCGTACTTGTGTGAGGCAAGAGCTTTTCTAAATAAATCCGCGTGCGTCGAATCACATGAATTATTGGGCCCAGGAGTGTCAATAAACGCTACCCGAAACGCATTTCTATAATTCTTGATACGCGTCAGATCTCCCTCGATTTCAGTCTCGATCACCCCTGAATCGTTTATTTCCGACAAACGCGATGTCGTGGCTTTTACCCAAGAAGTAAAACGGCCATCTTTGCGACGCGCCCGAACCTTAAACCCGGAAGAACCATCTTTGTCGACAATCGTAAAGACTCCAGCCGTACACGCGGTACTTCGCGAAGGAAGAAGCCTGCACCCCATCATCGCATTCAGCAGAGTCGACTTCCCGGCACTCATTGGCGCGACAACAGCGATTGCAAATGTATCAGCCTGTTTCTTCTCACCTCGAATCTTCGCACGTTTAGACATTCCCTGCTTTCGCTTTGAAATGAGGGTGCTGTCCTTCCGCTGACTAAGGACGACCTTCGTCGGCTTGCGCGTCCGCAACCAGCGGTGAACCCATTTATTTTCTTTTCTTCCAGCACTCATACAGTCTCAGCATTCCATTAACGTTAGTCGACGTCACACGCATTCAACTGCCCCATCCTTTTGCCGCACATAAAAACGGGACGCGCTTCCCCCTCCTCACGTACTCTACAGAAGCCCTGGTCAGGCTCAAAGGAATACACGAAACCGAGAAAGGCGCCCCAAAGTGGCGCACAACTCGCGAAACATGCCGTTCCTTTGTTTGAATATGACCAGTATTCCTGTAGAACGTCCTGTTTGCTGTCATGCAAAAAGGTTAAACGATTGCGGGGTGGGCTTGGATTGCCCCAAGCCAGTTCCCAATCTATCGGGTCTCGCGTTGTCCGCTTGACTTTAGGTATTATAACATTTTCGCACGACTGTGAGGAAGGGTTTTTCTATGCATTTTTATCGCATCCGCCAAGCCAAATACGCATCCAAATCCTTACGAGACATCGCAAAGATTGCCGCGAGGACGAGGGCATCATCCAACAATCCAGCAAAGGGAATCCAATCCGGAACAGCGTCAAGCGGCGAAGCCATGTAAACGAGCGCCGCAGCAATCGAGGCGACCATCCTGAACGGAATACGCGTATAATGCCCCATGTACCAGTCCTTCAGCAAGGAGTAGGATGTCTTGATGTCCTTCCAATACTGCCGGAGAAAGGAATTCTCCTTGACCATCCGATCTGACTTGCTCTCGTTCTTGATCGCGTCGCCGACATCCTCTTTGGACATTTGCTCGGCTCGCTTTTTGATTTCTTCTTCAGGATTCATTTTTCATCTTCCTTCTCTCAAGACCTCAACCGGGCCATTCTCGGGACGATACTCAACTCTTCCGCCGCGAATAAGATAGACATGGCCCTTCATCTTTTCATAATCATCTCCGAATCGCTCTTTCATCAGTCGATCGACCGCTTCAATATTTCGTTTTAGACCATCCACGCTCTTGCTGAGCACGTCTGATATTACTTCATTTGACATAGTACTCCTTTCGTCCAAATGGAGCAATGCAAATTCCATGCCAAAACAAAAACAACCCCGCCGAAGCGGGGTTTTGAGATGATGCTGGTTATTTTTAGATCAGCAAGTGGTTATTTCGGATGTTTAATCAAGACACTTCACAGGGCATCTGTCATCGCCAGTTGCTCGGGGCTTTGCCACCAGTACTTCGTCTCTTCAATCTCAAGTTTCTGATAGACTGGCGATCTATAGAAACTCTTCAGCACTTCAAGCGACGGACGCTGATCCCGCGCGGCAATGATCATCACCGTACGCGCAATCTTGCCCGGAAGAATCGCGCGAAGATTCTGCTGTGTAATCATGAGCAAGCCTCCGAATCTACGAAAGCCAAGGATTCAAGCGCCTTCGACGAGTGAAAGAGAACCTGATCGACCAGCTGATATGCTCGTAAACGGGCGATTGCCTCGCCTTTCGTGAGAATCCCGTCTTCGAAAAGCGTCAATGTCTCATACACGTTATCATTGGCGACCGGTCCCATAACAATATCATAGTCATGCACGTAACCGGGCTCATGGCGATTCCGCATCACGAAGTCAAACCACTCCTCTGTCGGCCCGTCAAAAACCTTCACCCGAAGCGATGCATCCGTCAGTGCACCCGTATTAAAGACATAGCTCGACACACACCCTAATTCATAAACATGCTGACGAATGCGTATGGAAACCCAACGGGTCGCCTGATCGCGCGATGTTGTCGCATAGAACCCACTTCCAAAGTCACAAGGGCGCGTCGCGAACGGCGAGACTACTTTCGGCTCACGAACGGGTTTCTCGCCGCCATGGAACAATTCAAGCATACGCATGGGCATTCACACCTTTCATAAACACTTCTATCTCATCCAGAATCGCCTCCCGATCAAGCGAATGCAGCGGATCATAACTCTCCACAAGAAATTCGCAAACGCCATAATCCGAGAACACACGCATAGCGTCTGCCCCCGCAAGGGCATGCCGCCTGGCGTACATCTCTACGCAAAATGCCACAAACAGGATCTCGTTCTCACTCGGATTCATACACCGCTATTATATCAAATTTAGCAGACTCAAAATCAAGTCACAGGTACTTGCGGAGCGTGTTGCGCGTGATCTTCAACGCGGCGGCGGCTTTGCTCACATTCTCACCGTACTTCTCGTAGACGGCGCGGACGTGAAGTCGGATGGCCTCGTCGAGTTCATCCGGAACGCTCTTCACCTCGGGCGCAATATCATCAACTAGACCCGCATTCATCTGACGATGCTCGACCATCAGCGCGGCAAAATCTTCCGTCTTGAAGACCGTGGCGCGCTCGAGAACATTGATCAGCTCGCGTACATTACCCGGGAAGTCGTAAGCTTGAAGTGCCGCTGACTGCTCTTCCGTCAGGTGCTTGCGAAAGCGATTAAACCACCAGTTGTCGGCAATCGCGGCAATGTCCTCCCGATGCTCGCGAAGTGGCGGAATTCTGAGCTGCACGACATTGAGCCGCATGAAGAGATCTTCCCGGAACTTTCCTTCGCGGACGCGCACCGGCAGATTCCGGTTGGTCGCCGTAATGAGCCGCACATTGACCTGAATTTCCTCCGACCCGCCCAGCCGCATGATCCGGCCTTCTTCCAGAACACGCAAAAGGAGCCCCTGCGCCTCAAGCGGCAATTCGCCGATCTCATCGAGGAAAAGCGTCCCGCCATTCGCAAGTTCAAAGAGCCCCTTCTCCTGCTTGTCCGCGCCCGTGTACGCACCTTTCTCGTGGCCGAAGAAGCGGTTCGCCAAAAGCTCGGGATTCACACTCGCACAGTTAAACGCGAAGAACGGCTCGCTGCGCCGTGGCGAACGGTTATGAATCTGGAGCGCCACCGTCTCCTTCCCCGTTCCGCTTTCACCGATTACCAGGACACGCGCCTCAGGATTCGCCGCGACAAAATTGATGCGTTCGCGAAGCGTCTTGATCTGTACGCTGTTACCGATCAGCTCGCGATTCCCATACCGACGGTAATGCTCGACGCTACGCTTCGCCGCTCCCATCCAGCAGTCTTCAGCGACACCTTCGGCCAGATAGCGGACAGCCTGCCCAAAGAGCTTTTCGTCGCGATAGTTGCGATAGGCATACATTGCCGCGTTGATGAGTTCGTGATACGGCGGCACGGACTTCGGGATCTTGTTGCCCTCCAACGCAAAAGGAATAAAGTTCTTGACCTCGATCTTGAAGAAGTCACCGACGGCCTTCACAAGCGACCCGTTGAAGAGTTCGCCCTTCGCCTGATGCACATTAAGAAGCGGTGCGATCAAATTCTCCTGCGACTCACTCATCGGCAGCGCACTGATCCACGTCACTTCCGTCTTCTTGAGTGCCTTCAACGCCGCCGCCAGTCGCTCCTCGTCGCCGCCCAAGCTCATGCCGATCAGGACGATGACCTTCCACTTGCGTCCCTCGCCCTCAAGAAACTCTGGGAGCCGGCGCTTGCTCATTCCCATGACATCGGCCTTGCCGCCCAGCGCCTTGAGCGCCACCGCAGCGGCAACCGCATATTCCTTCCAGCCCCAGCCGGTGATGATCAGAGAATCCATATACTAACCTCCGAAGATTTATTCGGGGAGATGGCGCTTGCTCATTCCCATGACATCGGCCTTACCACCCAGTGCCTTGAGCGCAAAGGCCGGCTTATCGCAAGACCGTTGCCGGGAAGAACGTTCCCGTTGCGCGGCTGGCGAGAAGCTGGGGGAAGACCTTCTTGCGTCCATTCGCGACGTAGACGTCGATGCCGCTCTCGACGGCGGCTTTGACGGCCTTGAGCTTCGTGTCCATGCCGCCCTTCGAGAGCTTGCCCTTCTCGCCGGCGCGGATGAGCTTGAAGACGTTGCGGAAGGTCGTCACTTCGGGGATGCGCTTACCCGTCGCGTCGAGAAGACCGTCGACGGTCGTCAGGAGAACGAGCGTGTCGGCCTTCACGAGCTTCGCAATGAGAAAAGAGAGCCAGTCGTTGTCGCCGAAGGTCTGACCCTTCAGTTCCTCGTCCGCGACGACGTCGTTCTCGTTGATGATCGGGACGATGCCCTCCTTCACGAGGCGGCCGAGCGAATTCTTGACGTTCAACGCACGGCGGCGGTCCTCGAAGTCGTAGTGCGTCAAGAGAATCTGCCCGATCTTCACGCCGTGCTCGGCGAAGAGGTTCTCGTACTCCGTGATGAAACGGGCCTGACCGACCGCGGCGCACATCTGGATTTCATTCACATTCGTCGGACGCGCCGAAAGGCCGAGCGACTCGACACCCGCCGCTACAGCACCCGACGAGACAAAGACAACCTCGTGTCCGCCCTCGCGCAGCGCACAGAGCTGGGCAACAAGCCGCTTGAGCGCGGCATGATCAGGACGGCCAGTCTTGGCGGCAATGGCATGTGTTCCGACTTTGACGACGATTCTCATTTCTCATTCCTCCAGCAGCCCGGCCGTCAGAGCCGAGACGGTTTTCTTCGGGAGCACAAAGACGGCTTCGGAAGAACCAACGGTCGCGTAGCGTCCATCCTTCGTCTCGGCACCAATCAGGATATTGCGCCGCACGGCACCTTCCTTTTCCTGGTCGACGGCCAACGTGTAAAACGGATTTTCGAGTCCGTATCGGGCCAAGTCGGCCGCGGACGCCTTCAACACGACGATCGACGAAGCGACGAGCGGATCGAGTGCCGTCAGAACGGCCGACACGGCCGCCGTATCAACCGCCCTTCCGGAGAGATTCTCCGATTCGACGGTCCAAACCCGACGTTCGCGCAGGCGAACGAGCGCCACAGGTCTCCCGCCAGCTTCCGACGTCACGACCAGCCGCTTGACCAGGGGCGGATCGATCTTGAGGATCTCCCGCGACCGGAGATCGTCCAGACGGCCGCCGCCCAACAGGCTGCGCGACGAAACGACGCAGGACGAGAAATTGGTCAGGACCGACACCTTGAGACCCTTCGGATCGAGATCGGCCGGCGTCATCGCCAGAAGGCGTTCCAAAACCCCCGAGACGAATTCCGCATCGGCAGCCGCCGCAACCGGCGCATCCAGACGCCAGGATCCGCCCTCGCCGCGGGCGACGACATAAGACGTGAGCCCGTCCGAAACAGAAAACGACGCCACCGCCGACTCGTTCAGCGGGAAAAGTCGCATATCCGTGAACGCCTGTGCGTTCTGCAGGGCGACGGTCTTTAGCCTCGGCGGGACCGTCACGATGGCGGCGCCTCCGTGAATGAGAGCGTAGTTTCCATCCACCCCGGCGCTCTGCCCCAGCAACAGCCGCCGATCAACGCCGTCCTGACACCGCAACGTAATCGCCAGCGCCGAGTCGGCGTCAAGTCCGTAACCAGAAAGCAACGCGGAAGAGGCGACGACGGATTCATTCGTCGCACCGACCGGCCAGACAAAATCGACCGCACGCGTATCGGAGACGAGCGAGAGAAGCTCCTTTACCTTGGAGGCGGAAGCGACGCTCTCGCCAATCCGCCAGGATTCGCCGTCACGGACAAAGGACAGCAGCGAGGCATTCGGACGCTTCACGTCGAAACCGACGATGAATTCGGGCTCGTACGGAAAAACGGCCCGCTCGCGAAGCGCGTCCGACCCGAGGTTCGCCGCATCGAAGACGGCCTGCGGCACGACCAGAACCGCATCCGATCCGCGGCGCACGGCATAGACACCGTTGGACATCGGCGTCTCGTGTCCAAAGGACAGGCTCACCGTCTCGACCTCATTCGAGAACGTCACCGTCAGACGAGGAGCGTCCAGACCGAAATCGGCGCGGTTGCGTCCCAGACGGAAAAGCTCGGCATCGGACAGCGCATCATCCGCTGCCGAGAACGAAAAGGCATCCAGGAGACGCAGGACCGTCCGGGACTCCACCGTGCCCGCATAGGGCGCGACCAGGCTCCATCGGCCGTCGTTACGCGCCAGCACGGTCGTCGGCTCTCCCGGCCGCGCGAGCGACACCGACCGCGTCTCGAACGCCGGATCGAGCAGGAATTGCCGCGCCGCCGCGGCAACCGAAGGCTGACGCCACGTCAAGAGAAACTCGACCGCCACCAGCACCAGGGTCGTGACCAGAAGCCAGAAGATGACACGGCGATTGCTCATGTGCGACGACTCCTTCGCCAAACCACCAACGACATGAACACGAACACGGCCAGCGGCAGGACAACCACCGAGAACAGCGCGTGTCGCGCACGAAGCATCCGGTCCATCCCCGTCATCAGCTGCACGGCCGAAGTCCCCGCATGTCCAACGGCCTCGGTCCCCGCCAGATAGGCGACGGCATTCAAGAAGCAGTCCCGGTTCGCATTCGCCCGCGAGGCCAGCTGACCGTTCATCACGAAAGTCGGGTCGCCGATGGCCACGAGCCGTGTCGGACGAACCGCCAGATCAGCGCCCATCGCACTGCCGCGTTCGACAGCCGCCACCACGGTCGCCGTCGCCACACGTGCGACAGAGACGAAAGCCAGGCGGTCAACGCCCGTGCCGCCTTGAGCTGCGGCCGACGCCGTGAACGCCAGCGGACGCTCCAGCACGAGACGCGCATCAGCAAGACCCTCGGTCACGGGATGGACCGCAAAATCCGAAACGATCACGTCCGAACCCGACAGCGTCCGCGTGCCGGCGAAAGACGGGCGAAGCGAACGAATGCCCCACGACGGCAGCAGCGACGACACGCCGGACTCGCCGGGAGGCCCCATCAGGACCAGGAGGCGTCCGCCGCCCCGCAGATACGCGTCGAGACGACTCAACTCGGCACGCGAGAAAGACTCCCGCGCCCCCGCGACAACGATCAGCGCACAGTCCGCCGGGATCGACCGAACCTCCAGAAGATCCAGCTGACGGTTCCGAAAACCGCTGCGCACGAGCTCTCGGGCGATGTCGCTCAGGCCCCGCGTATCGTACGATTCCACCGACGATTCGCCGTGGCCGACCGTCCAGTAGATGTCCTGTCGTTGCGGCGGCAGGACGACACGCCGCAACGCCGTGGCGATCAGACCGTCCCCAAAGCCGTCCGCCAGAGGCAGCACGGACACGCGATGCCCCTTCTCGAAGACGACCGACGACTCCGTCGCGCCCAGGCGAACCAGCCGATCGGCCGCCCCGAGATCCCAGCGCGGATCGACGAAACGCAATGTCAGGGTCGGCCCGCCCGCTGCGTCAGACTGGCGCTTGATCGTCCGAAGCGTATGCGCTAGAGGCCGATACGAAGGATCCTTTCGCGACACGAAAGCCGTCACGGTCACCTGTCCGGAAGCCTCGGAGAGGAGATTCTGCAGTTGCGGTGACACGACCGTGGGCGCACCAATCGGCAGGTCGAAAACAACGTCAAGACGCACGGCAAGACGCATCGCCACCACCGCACACACGACGGCCAGGACAACAGCGACGGCCGTCGACGCACGAAAAAGCCGACCGCGTCGGCCGGGGAAACGCGCTAGCGCAACGACCTTCGAAGCGACGAAAAGCGCCAACAGCGTCAGCACGAGATAACCGATGATCACGCCGGACGATATTACGCCCGAGGCAAAGTCGACCACATGCGCATCCAACGGCATTTCGCCAAAGGCCAGCCGGCCCGAAGGCGCCAGGTTCTCGGCCGCCAGCCAAAAGCCGCGCGGCAAGGCCACGAGCAAGCCCGTCGTGATCGACGCCGCGACAAAGGCCTGTCGCGAAAAGGCACTGACCGCCACGGCCGTGGCGGACCAAAGCGCCGCCTGCAAGGCCAGGATCGCCACAGCGGGGACATATTGGACGAGACGAACGTTTGACAAGGCTTCCGGCGCCTGCACCGCGAGCAGCCCGAAGCAAAGGACGAGCGACAGAGCCGCCGACAAAAGCAAGGCCAGGAAGACGCCACTAACCTTCCCGAGCACGAAATCGCGTTCTCGGACAGCCGTCGACAGGAGATCGTCCAGACGCCCCGTGCGGCGCTCCTCGCTCCAGACCGCCATACCGAGCAGGGCCGCCAGAACCGGCAGGAACGGGGCTGTAGCCGAAGCCCACAGCACCGTCACCAGCTGATTAGAGCCTTCAGCCTCCACCAGACGATAGGCGAACAATCCCGCGGACGCCGCCAGAAAACCTGCGACCGAAAGTCCGGTCGAGAGGAGATTGCGCAGTCGGCCCAGCGTCCGACGGCAGGTCACCGACACCGCGCTCATGACTCGCCTCCTGTCAGCGCCCCGCGCACACGAGCGACAAGATCCGCCGGCTCGACACCGACAGACGGGATCACCGTCGAGATGACGCCGCCCTTCAGCACCACGAACCGCGTCGTCCACCGCGCGAGATCCTCAAGTTCGTGCCCCGTCACGATGACGGACGAAAACGCCGCGGCCTCGGAAAGGACGGCTCCGGCGACATCCCGCATCTCATGGTCGAGCCCGGCGAGAAAATCGTCGAGCAACAGCACGCGAGGCCGCAACAGGAGCGCGTCGGCCAACGCCACCCGTTTCTTCTGCCCGCGGGAAAGGTTGCGAATGGTCGACCGCATCAGGCCGTCGATGCGACACATGTCGGACGCCTCGCTGACCCGGCGACGCACACGTTTCGCCGGCTCCCCCTTCAGAAGCGCACGATAGGCGAGGTATTCCTTGACCGTCATGTCCTCGTATGGCTGGGGATCCTCCGCCAGATAACCGAGCTGCCGACGGTAGCGCAACGGATACCCAAAGGCATCCACGCCATCCGACAGGATCGCACCGCCGTCCGGCACCATCACGGTCGCCAGAAGCCGCATCAGGGTCGTTTTGCCAGCGCCATTGCCGCCGACGACGGCAACGACCTCCCCGGGCGAAGCGACAAACGAGACGTCCCTCAGCACGGGCGTGCGGCGGTAGGCGAACGAAAGATTGCGGACTTCCAACATTAGTAGGACGTATTATACCAAAAGTTCGCCCAAATGCATCCCGTGAGAAGCCTTCAGCAAAACGACGTCTCCCGTCCGGGTCTCGTCGGCGAAAACCGCCTTCAGGTCCGCCAGCGTCGCAAAGGCACGATGGCACGGACAGCGCGACGACGTCTCGCCGACGCCGACCACCAGCCGAATCGGCAGGGCTTGCGCATGCTCGAAGACCTTGCGATGAAGTGCGAACGACTCGGGGCCAAGTTCAAACATGTCGCCCAAGACGGCCATGCGCCGCCCCGTGCACGGCATCGCCGCAAGGGCGTCGAGCGCCGCGATCATCGAATCGGGATTCGCATTGTACGTGTCGTCGATAAAGACGACGCCATCCTTCTCGACCTTGCGCCACCGGGCGCCCGGGAGCGCGAAGCCCGCGAGCGCCTGACGCGCGGCCTCGGCCGTGACACCGAAACGCGCCGCCACGGCAAACGCGAGCGCCGCGTTGTCGGCGAAGTGCGGGGGCAGCGGGTCGGACGATCCGGCCAGCGGAGACCGATCGGCCGTCACGCCGATCGCATCGTCGCCCCGCGTACCAAGAACCGCAGCGAAATCATCCCACGCCGGGTAGATGCCGAAGTCCTTCGCCGCCGCGAGGAGCGCACCCTTCTCCTCGGCAATGCCCGCACGCGAACCGAAGAACTCAAGATGCGCCGTACCGACACCCGTCACGACACCGACATCAGGCTCCGCGATTTCGCAAAGCGCCGCGATTTCGCCGGGATGATTCGAGCCCATTTCCAGCACGAGAAACTCCGCGTCGTCGGGACAGTTGAGAATCGTGAGCGGCAGGCCGATGTGGTTGTTAAAGTTGCCTTCGGTACCGGAAGTCTTTCCGGCGACGGACAGGAACGTCTTCAAGAGTTCCTTCGTCGTCGTCTTGCCGGCCGAGCCCGTCACGCCGACGACAGTCGCCGAAAGCGCCCGGCGACGGGCCTTCGCCCGCGCCTGCAGCTCATCAAGACCGTCGATGATGTCGACGGCTCCCGCCGCCTTCGCCTTGTCGATGAAGGCGTGTCCGTCGACCTTCTCCCCCTTGAGGGCGATGAAACCCATGCCGGGCTTCACCTCGCGCGAATCAAACGTCCAGCGCATCACGAGACGCCACGGGTCGAATTGCGGTAAAATGCCACAAGGCGCTTGATCTCGTCAAACTGCTCGATGTCGTTCTCGACACGCTCGAGCGCCTGCGTGCGGTTGAGACCCTCGCGATAAAGGAAGCGGTGTGCGTCCTTGAGCGCATGAATGACGTCGCGCCCGAAGCCGCGACGCGTCAGGCCCACGATGTTGACGCCGATAATCTTCGTTGCCCCCTCGACCATGTCGCCGAGCATGTACGGCGGGAAGTCCTGGCGGATCTTCACCATGCCGCCGACCATCGCGTGCGTACCGATCGTGCAGAACTGGTGTGAAGCCGAGCATCCGCCGACAATCGCGTAGTCCTGCAGGTGAACGTCGCCCGCGAGCTGAACCGAGTTCGAGCAGATGCAGTGATTACCAAGGATGACACCATGCGCCGCGTGGCAGTAGCACATGAAGAGACAGTCGCTTCCGATAATCGTCTTTTCGCCGTCCTTCGTACCGAGATGCACCGTCACGAACTCGCGAAGCACCGTGCGGTCGCCGATCTCGACGTACGAGACAGAGCCCTCCTGGTATTTGAGGTCCTGCGTCTTCATGCCGATGCAGGCGTAGGGAAAGATCTGGCATTGCGTGCCGAGCGTCGTATGGCCGTCGATGATGGCTCCCTGCGCGATGCGCGTACCGTCCCCGATCTTCACGTCCTTGCCCACGTGAGCGTAAGGACCGATTTCCACGTCAGCTCCGAGGACGGCACCGTCCTCAACGATAGCAGTCGGATGAATCTTCATAGATGTTTCCTGATGAATTTCATGGCTAGACCAAACGAAAAGACGACCGGCAACCAAATCAGCCATTCGGGGTGCAACGCAAAGTCACTTTCCAACGACAGCATGAGGATGACAACCACGTAATATCCGAGCGCCACGGCCAACGCAATCGCCATGCCGATCGAGCTTTCCTTGCGCTGGGACTGGATACCCAAGGGGATGCCGATAAGGACGAAACAGACGGAAGCCATTGCGAAGACCAAGCGCTTCATCAGCTCGACCTTCGTCTCGGACAGTTCCCGAGCGAAAAAGTTCTTACGCGTCCCCTTCGTGGAAATATCGCCGGAGGCTGCGTCGAACACTGCGGACAGCGAGCGGATTTCGCGCATCAACCCAAGAAAGCGCAGGTCTTTCGTCCGGGGCTTATAGGCATCGGCCTTGAGGACATCCCTGATCGTGTAAACAAACCGTCCAAACCGCGCCATCGTCGAATGTTTCTCGTCGAGCGGATCGACCGTCATCTGGTAGAGGTCGAGCTTGACATCATCTCCATCTTGAATGACGAGCGCCTTGTCCGCCGTGATCATGCGAGAAACCTCAGGATTCGAATAATCGTAGGCGACCAGATCGTAAAGCCAGTTGTTATCCTTGCGGGCGAAGTAGATCTTGACGTTCGGGAAGTCGGTGATGAACCGCCCCGGCTCCAGGACGCTCAATCCCGCGCCGACCGACACGCGCGACTTCAGCGTCCGCCGGACGAGATGTCCGCGCGGCACGACTTCGTTATTGACGAAGAACCCGAGGAGCGTACAGCCGAGCGCAAACAGAAGCGGCCAGCGGATCACCTGAAAGAGGTGAATGCCGCAGGCTCGCATCGCCGCGACCTCCGAGTCGGCGCTCATCCGCGAAAAGACGAGAATCGACGAGACCAGGAGCGCGAGAGGAATTGACCACTGCAGCGTCTCCGGAAGCGAAACGAGGCAGAACTCCCCGACGAGCGACATCGGCACGCCGTCCATGATGAACCCGACGATCTGGACGAGAAGCCCGATCGTCAGGACGAAGGACAGCACCAAGAACGCGAGCACGAAGCTCGAGAGAAAGGCGCCGAAGACATATCGCTCGATCGTTTTCACGCGAATTTCAGAACAAAGTAGTTCTTCTTGCCGGCACGCAGCACGGCGACGCCGTCCTTCACGTCCGCCGCCGTGAAGTTGCGCTTGTCGTCGATCTTCTCGTCGTTGAGCGAAAGACCGCCCTGGATCGCCATGCGCCGCGCCTCGCCATTCGACTTGAACATGCCCGCCGCCGCCGCGACCGCCCAGACCGCCTTGCCGTCGCAGTCGGCGAGAGCAACCGTCGCGCTCGGCACGTTCTCGGCCTTCGCAACGTCGGCCGCCGACTTCTTCGCGTACAGCGCCTCCGTCGCCTCCTGCGCCTTCTTGAGGCCCTCGGCTCCGTGAACCAGGAGCGTCAGTTCTTCGGCGAGCGCCTTCTGCGGAATGCGCGCCTCCGGATGCGCCTTCATCTCGGCTTCGAGCGCCGCGATCTCGTCAAGGCTCTTCATCGAGAAGACCTTGAGATAGCGGATCACGTCCGCATCCGCCGCACGCAGGAAGTACTGGTACCAGTTGAAGACCGGTGTCATCTCGCCGTTCATGAAGAGCGCGTTGCCCTCGCTCTTGCCGAACTTCTTGCCCGACGAGTCGAGAAGGAGCGGGAACGTGAGGCCGAACGCCGTCTGGCCGCGCATGCGGTGGACGAGATCCGTGCCCGCCGTGATGTTGCCCCACTGGTCCGCGCCGCCGACCTCGAGCTGACAGCCATACGTGTCGTAGAGATGGAGGAAGTCGTTGCCCTGCAGGATCTGGTAGGAGAACTCCGTGAACGTGAGCGCGCCTTCGGACGCCTCGAGGCGCTTCTTCACCGACTCCTTCGCGAGCATCTGCGGCACGCGGAAGTTGATTGCGATGTCGCGCAGGAACTCGATCGCGCTCGTCCCCTTGTACCAGTCGTAGTTGTCGACCATGATCGCCGCGTTCGGCCCGTCAAAGTCGAGGATGCGCGCGAGATTGTCGCGGATGCCCTTCTTATTCTCCTCGACCTGCTCGACCGTGAGCATGTTGCGCTCCGCCGACTTGCCCGAAGGGTCGCCGATGAGGCCCGTCGCGCCACCAACCAGCGCGATCACCTTGTGCCCCGCCTGCTGGAAGCGCTTCAAGACCATGATGGAGACAAGGTTGCCGGCCTGCAGGGAACGCGCCGACGGATCAAAGCCACAATACACCGTCATCGGCTTTTCCAAAGCCGCCTCGATCGCAGGGGACGTCAACGCCTCAACCAGCCCACGGGCCTTCAGTTCGTCTATCAATTTCATAATTACGGTATTATATCATAAAGGAGGCCCTGTCGGGGCTACGGACCAAGTGAAACGCCGTCGGAACGACCACGGCCAGCGCGAGAATCCCCGCGCCGACGAAACCCTCGAGAATCAACGGCCAGGGTACGGCAAAACTCGCCGGAAGGCCCCAAGCCACCATCGCCGCCCGCGTGCCTGCGGTCGCCAGCCACCCGACGGCCGCGCCACCGACCAACCCGATCAGTCCGCCCGTCGCCGCGACCCGCAAGGCCTCGCCGACCAGAACCCCCGCCAGTTGTCCTCGCGTGGCGCCGACCGCCCGCAAGACGCGGAACGCGTGGCGCCGCGACTCCACCGAACCGACCAGCATCGCGATGAAACCGAGAGACGCGACCGCCAGGAAGACGAACGGCACACGCGCCATCGCCCCGATGAGTTCCGCACCGTGCGCCAGCGTCCCGTCCGCAATCTCGTCCCGGGAATGGAGCCGAACCGTGTTCTCGGGCGCATCCAGCTCCTGCGCAATCTCCCGCTCGACGACGCGTCCGGCTTCGAAGGCCCCTTTTTCGGACAGGAAATCCGGTTCGTAGTCCAGCCAGAGATGCGTCATCTTCACCATCTCCTGCGGACGCGCATCGCACGCCATCAGCGTGTCAAAGCTGACAAAAACCGAACCGTCGGTATGGACGGGCATCCGGTTGAGTCCCCGCACGAGTCCGCGACTCGTGACCATGTGCCAGTTGAGGTCAACGACGCCGACCACGGTCAGCGCCAGTTTGAAGCCGCGTCCGCAGTCGAGCCGAAGCGAATCGCCGAGCGAGAGCCCCTTCGCGCGCGCCATCATCTCCGTGATGACGCAATTATCTCCGGACGCCAGGGCCTTTTCCGCCGCCTCGTGAGACCCGACGACGAAACGAAAATCCGGCAGCCAGTCGCTCGCCAGAAGAAGCGCGTTATGATACGCCGGCCCTCGTCCGCGCGGCGAACCGCTCCCCTCCCGCGCCGGCAACTCAACCAGCGGATCGAGATTCACCTGCAACGGCTGAAGCTCGGCGATGCGCCGAACATGCGGCAGGCTCTTCAGTTTCTCGATTGCGAAGCTTGACACGCCCTGCGGGAGTATGGAGACAATCGCGTCCGGCCACTCAGGCGATGGCACGAACGCACTCATCAGCGATGATCCCCAAACCTCGACTGCGACAAAGGCGCCAAAGCCGCAGGCAAACGACACCATCATCCCGAGCGGACGCCGCCGCGGACTGCGGGCGGATGCCGCCTCCAGGGGACGCACCGCCAGCGCGGGCCGCAGCGCAATCAGCGCGGCCAGGAGCGCAACCGTCAGCGTCACGGCCAGAAGCGGCAGCAAGACGCGTCCGGCGATTGCCACGCCCTGCGGATACGTCGCCGGATCGCACCCGACATAAGCCCCAAGCGCCGCAACACTGCCCAGCGTTCCGAGCGCATAACCCGCCGTCGCTAGGCCCAGGGCGGAGACGGCCACGCGGCGGACCACGCCTGTGCGCGTCAGTCCCAGAACGCGCAAGAGCGCCAGTTCCTTCCGCCGCGCCTCGACCGTCAGGAAAAGCGTGTTGACCAGCAGGCAGAGCGCCGTCAGCGCGGCTCCCCAGAGAAGCAGCGCTTTCGCCCGGTCGAAATTGCGCTCCGCATCCGACTTGAAAAGCGGCGCAAGTTCCTCCGCCGTACGCGCGACAAATGGCTGACGCGGCTCGGGGACGCCGGACACGGCCTCGGGTGTCACGAAGACGTTCGGATAGCCGCGTACGGGACGCGACCAGGGCAGGACCGCCGCGAGTTTCAGGCGCGTCACGCTCTTCTGTCCAAGAAACGTCAGCTCCGTACCCGTCGGCGGCACGGGCAGTTTGCGCTGGGCGAAAAGCGCAGCCGTGACGACACATTCGTCGGAGGCGATGTCGCTCATATCTGTGACGGCCACCGTCGCCCGCATCGGGGGACCCTGCATCACCCGTCCGTCGGGACGGTAGTCGAGCTCGAACGACAGCGTCTCCGTTCCCGCGGGAACCCGCACCTCCTCCAAGAGCCGCTCCGCAACACGCTCTGCCTGCGCGTCGTTCGTCGCGACGAGCGAGCGCATGAAGACGACCGCGCCGACCGCGATCGCCACCCCCAGAACGGCACAGACGTTGCGCGCCTTCACCGATACGTCTCCAGATAGAGCTCGGAAACCCGCGCGGCCGACCCTTCCGTCGGATACGATGCAACGAGACGTCCCTCTTTCAGGAAGCACACGGTCTTCGCGCACGCGGCGACCTGCGGATCGTGCGTCACGAGCAGAATCGCGCTTTTCGACAGCGTATTGACCTCCGTCAGGATGGCGCAGACCTCCCGGGCCGCCTGCGCGTCAAGATTGCCCGTCGGCTCGTCGGCAAGCACGATCTCGGGCTCGGCAATGAGTGCGCGGGCGAGGGCGACGCGCTGCTGCTCGCCGCCCGAGAGCTGTTCCGGACGCTTGTCCAGAAGCGCTGTCAGATTCAGGCGTACGCAAAGCGTGTCCATCCACGGGAAGTCGTCACGCCGGACGCGAACGCCGTCCAGCGTCAGCGGCAGCAGAATGTTCTCGCGCACCGTCTTTTCGGCGAGTAGGTTGAACGCCTGGAACACAACGCCGACATGCCGGCGGCGGAACTTCGTCACCGCCGCATCACTCATCCGCGTGATGTCCGCGCCGCCGATCCTGATCGTACCCGCGTCAGCCGAAAGCAACCCGGCCGCCACGTGCAGGAACGTTGACTTGCCCGATCCCGACGGACCCATAAGCGCCACGAACTCGCCCGATTTCAGCGAAAGCGAAAATCCATCCAGGACTTGCCGTGTTCCGTAACTGCGACGGACGTCAGTGGACTCTAATGCGTTCATGTCCATATTATACCAAAACTGTTCCGACCTACCGCAAACGGGTCGCCGCCCCAAGGATGGCCGCAAAGCCGAGACAGGACCACACGTCGGGAATCTGTCCGAAGAAGGCGAATCCGAAGAGCGCCGTGAAGAGAATGTTCGTGTAGTCGTAAACGGCGATCTCGCGCGGCGCGGCATAGCCGTACGCGAGCGTCACACCGAACTGTCCGATCGCCGCCCCGCCGCCGGCTCCGAGCAGAATCGCGACCTGAGCCGCCGTCATCGGATCGAAGCCCTGCACCATGAACGGAACGGACGCGAGACACGAAAACGCACTGAAGAATAGGATGATGAACGCCGGCTCGACGCCGCGATTGCACAAGGCGCGGACACAGACATACGCCGCGCCGGCGCCGAGCCCCCCCAAGAGTCCCATCGCAAGCGGAAACGCCGCCTCGCCGGCAAAGCCCGGCTTGGTGATGAGCATCGTGCCCGCAAAGGCGAGCCCAAGCGCACCGAGCTGGCGGAGCGTCACGCGCTCCTTCAAAAAGAGATACGCGAAGATGACCGTAAAGAACGGCGCCGTCTTATTGAGGGTCTGTCCCTCCGAGATCGTGATCTTCGAGAGCGCATAGAAGTTCGCGAAAATGCCGATTGTGCCGAAGATGCTTCTCGCGCTCAGGAGCGCGAGGGAGGTTGAGGTCAGAGGTTGAGGTTGACGATGGAACAAGTTCAGCAGTCCACCTCCACCTTCAACCTCAACCTTATTTCTCACAAACACCACCGTCGCAATCATGAGCGCGACGGCATTGCGGAAGAAACTCTTCTGGAAACTCGAGACCGGCGCGCCGTAGTCGTCGCACAAGCGAACGCAAAGCGCCATCAGCGCGAAGCCGAAGGCGCTCGTGACGAGTGCGAGGATGCCCTTGGCCTTAGACGAGAGCATCGAGGATCTCGTCGAGGGCGGACGTGTCGGCCGCCTCGATTCCGCCCTTGTCGACCAGCTCCGCGAGCTGCGGATCGATCGGCAGTTTCGCGACGTGTTCGATGCCGTGCATCGCGGCGAGGACGTCCGCCTTCGAGCGACCGAAGATCTCGTGGACCTTGCCGCAGTCCGGACACTTGAACGAACTCATGTTCTCCACGAGGCCGACGATCGGCTTCTTCATCATGTCTGCCATCCTGACCGCCTTCTCGACGATGAGTTTGACGAGATCTTGCGGCGAAGTGACAACCACAACGCCCGAGATCGGCAGCGACTGGAAGACCGTGAGCGGCACGTCACCCGTTCCCGGAGGCATGTCGACGAACATGATGTCGACGTCGCCCCACGAGACGTCGCTCCAAAACTGCTTGACCGCGCCCGCAATGACGGGGCCGCGCCAGACGACCGGATCGGCCGGATTGTCGACCAGCAGGTTGAGGGACATCATCCCGATGCCCGCCGCGCTGCGGCACGGCAGGATGCCCGTCTCGCCGTCGGCGAGCGCACGCTCGGTCACGCCGAAGGCCGTCGGAATCGAGGGACCCGTGATGTCGGCATCGAGAATCGCAACCCTCTTGCCGCGCTTCGCCGCACCGACCGCGAGAAGCTCCGTCACCATCGACTTGCCGACGCCACCCTTGCCGGACATGACGGCGATCACCTTCTTGATGTTCGAGCGCGCATTCTGCGGCACGAGGAAGCTTGCCGGATCGCTGCAGCCCCCTTCTTTCTTCTTCGCACAATTGGAACAGTCGTGATTACAGTCGCTCATGTTTTTTCCCTTTGTCTTAAAGTCTTTTGTCGTTCCGTCCAAGTCTTACGTCCAACGTCCGACATTCAATGCTCACGCCCGTAGCGCCAGCGTCTCAAAATCTTCAAAGAAGGTCGGAAACGATTTCGCCGCGCAGACGGTGTTGTCGAGCGAGACGGGCGCGCTCGCGCGGGTCGCCGCGACGGCGATCGACATCGCGATGCGATGGTCGGCGTAGGTGGGGAGCGGCTCCGTGCCGCGGTGCGTCTCACCCACGGCGCCTCCAAGCCGCCCCGTCCCCTTCACGACGAACTCGTTCTCGCCGACATCGCAGGCGACGCCGAGGCAGCCGAGCACATCGGCCATCGCGGCCGTACGGTCCGACTCCTTGATCTTGAGACGCCGCGTCCCCGTAAAGCGCGTTACGCCGTTCCGACACGCCGCGACCACCGTCAGAATCGGGAAAATGTCGGGACACGCATCAACGTCAAGCACCACCGTACCGTCGTCGCTCTCGACGACAGGCGCGGTAACAGCCAACTTCTCCAGCATCCCCTCAATCGCCTTGTCAGGCTGTAGCGAATCCGCCTTGAGCGAGGCGCGGTCCGCCGCGCTCATCGTCACGTCGTTCCCCAGTGCGGCGAGCGCGAGGATGAACGCCGCGCCTGACCAGTCGCCTTCAATTTGCGGACCGTCCGCCGGCGCGACATACTTCTGATTGCCCGGCACTTTGAAGCCCGCATCAGTCTCCTCGATAACGATGCCGTACGCCTTCAAGACATCAAGCGTCATGTTCACGTACCCGCGCGACGCGAGCGGCGTCGTCAGTCGGATCTCGGAATCGCCCTTAAGAATCGGGAGCGCAAAGAGGAGTCCCGACACAAACTGAGACGAGACATCGCCCGGAAGCTCCTGTACGCCCGGCTTCAAGTCGGCGTAGTCGATCTGGGGACGCGACGCGAGGCGTCCGCGCATGATCCACTCCGGCGTCACGCCGAGCGCCGCGACAACAGGACCGAGGAGGCGCCGCGTCGTGCCCGACTCGCCGACATCCAACTTCGTACCGCCGCCCGCCCTCGGGCGCGGCTCTGACACGGACGGCTTGGAGACGCCGCGCCCGAGGACGGGCGGCGGTACGGCATCAGCCAACGTCCTCAGGCAGCGCTTGGTCGCGGCGATGTCATCGCAGTCGACGGGGTTCTCCGCGAGCGCGCCGAAACGTCCCGCAAGAAATTCGGCGATGAGGACGCGATGGGCATGCGACTTCGACGGCGCCAGGCGCATCACGCCCGAGCGAAGTCCATTCTTAAGCTCAATCGGTTTCACATCCATCGCAACCTCCGTACCGCGGTGCTCACCAACAACCAACAACTAACAACCAACGACTAACAACCCGCCCCCAAATCAATTGGCACCGCGCGCACATCGCCCCAGCCGCACGGCAAGGTGAACGTCACGATGTCGCCGGCGCGCTTCTTGTCGCCCTTCATGACGGGAACCATCTTCTCCCAAGTCGTACCTTCGGGAAGTTCCGTCGGAAGTCCCGCCGCAGCGAAGCACGCCGAGAATTCGGCGACCCACTTCTCGTCCGCAAGGCCCATCTTCACCGCAAGCCGCGCCTCTTCGACGCAGCCGATCGCGACCGCCTCACCGTGCGCGAGCGTATAATTCGAGAGTTTCTCGACCGCGTGGCCAATGGTGTGTCCACAGTTGAGGAAAATGCGCTTGCCCTTCGTCTCAAACGGATCCTCGCGAACGACCCCGACCTTCACCGCCAGATTCGCCGCAATCTCCGCAGGAGCGGGGATCGACACCGTACCGCCGCCCGCCCCCGGGCGCGGCGCCTCCAAGCACGCCTCGCCCCCAATGGCAGCGTGCTTGATCATCTCGGCCTTGCCCTGACGCAGGATTTCGGGCGGCAGCGTCTTTAGGAAATCGGTGTCGATGACGACAAGCCGCGGCGCATGGAACGCACCCGCGAGGTTCTTCCCCTCGGGGAGATCGCAACCCGTCTTGCCACCCGTCGAGGCGTCGACCATCGAGAGAAGCGTCGTCGGCACGTTGATCCACGAAATGCCGCGCATCCATGTCGCGGCGGCAAACCCCGTGAGGTCGCCCGTCACGCCGCCACCGACGGCAACAACGCGATCCTTGCGTCCGACGCCGGCGGCAGCGAAGGCCTTCCAAAGCGAGGCGACGGTCTCAATCGTCTTGTGCTCCTCGCCGGAAGGAATGGTGGCTGTTACAGCGCCGCGGGCGAGGACGCACCGCGGTACGATCAGATCGGCCGGCTCCGTATCGCGGTGCGTCTCGCCCGCGACGTCTCCAAGCCCCCCATACAGTTTTTCCACATTCTCATCGGCGACCACGCGCTCGCCGGCGAGAATCGCGGGGGCGAGCCCCTTGCCGACGATGACGAGCGAGTTGTCGAGATCGAACGACGCGGCAACGCGGTTCGGGAACGAGTTGTAATGCGGCGCGCGTTCGCGGGCCTTGTTGCCCAGGGGACGCGACCCCGCCTCGCTGCCGATGCGGCGCGCGAGTTCTTCGTCGGACGGCGTGTCGAGACAAAAGACCGTGCCGGCCGCCTCGGCGATCGCGCGGTTGGCGTCCCGAAGGAGCGTACCGCCACCAAGAGAAATGACCTTGGAGGCGCCGCGGGCGGGGACGCACCGCGGTACGGTGTTAGCCACATCCGCGAGAACCTTCGACTCGAGGTCTCGGAAATAGGATTCGCCCTTCTCGGCAAAAATCTGCGGAATCGGGCAACCGGCGACTTCGACGATCTTGTGGTCGAGGTCGATGAACTCGGCGCTCAGGGCCGCCGCGAGGCGCTTGCCCAGAGTCGTCTTGCCCGACGCCGGGGCACCATAGAGGAAAATGGGCTTGTTCATGAGCGGATCGACTTGAGCATGGCGGCACGATCGGCGGTGACGCCGGTCCAGATTTCAAAACTCTTCGCCCCCTGACCGACAAGGAATTCGAGTCCATCGGTCGCCGTGGCGCCGGCTGCAACAGCTGCGGCGGCCGTCGGCGGAAACGTCTTCGTGGGGACGATGTCAAGCACGAATTGTCCCGAATGAAACGCGCTCGGCGGCAGCGCCGGCGGCTCGCCTTCGTGCAGGCCCATCGGCGTCGCGTTGACGACGAGATCCGCGTTCTTCGCGGCCGCACCCCAAATGACCTTCTGTTCGTCCGAGGCCGTGCCGTCGAGAACCTCGAGTCCCGAGACGACGGTACCGAGGTTGAGCGACTGCAGCTTCGCGACGAGATTCGTGACGCTCTCCGCCCGGAGGTCGGCGACCTTCAGCTCCGCCGCGCCTTCGTAGCACGCGCAGGTCGCGAGCGCACTGCCCGCGCCGCCGCAGCCGATGATGACGACCTTCTTGCCCTTCAGCGAGAAGCCGTGCGCCGCAAGACCGGTCACGAAGCCGATGACATCGGTGTTATAGCCCGAGAGCGTGCCGTCGGCTTCGAACTTGATCGTGTTGCACGCGCCATAGCGGACAACCGATTCGTCCTTGTGGTCGAGAAGCGGAATGACCGCGATCTTGTGGGGGACGGTGATGTTGAGCCCCGAATAGCCCTCCTGCTGGAAGCGCTTGATCGCCGCCGGCAGGTCCGCAGGATCGATGTCGAACTTCTCGTACGTGCCCTCGAAGCCGATGGATGCCATGTTCGCCGTGTGCATCGTCGGCGAGAGCGAATGGGCCACAGGGTGCCCCAGGACGGCAAACTTCTTCATCGTATCAGATTCTCCGTTTCGCAAAAGTCATTTCAGGACACTGCGGCGAGACGCCGCCGATCAGGCGCGTTCACGATCGCGGCGCATCGCCTTTTCCTTCAGGGCATCGCGCTTGTCGTGGAGCTGCTTGCCGCGGCAGACGCCGACGCGCAGCTTGATCTTGCCGTTCTTGAGATACATTTCGAGGGGAACGACCGTGAGCCCCTTCGCCTCGGTTTTCATCTTGAGGTCGAGGACCTCCTTGGCGTGCACCAGAAGCTTGCGCTGGCTCTTTGGCTCGTGATTGAAGCGGTTGCCGAAGCGATAGCACGCGATGTCACAGCCGAGGAGCCAAAGCTCCCCTTTCAGGACAGCGCAATAGGAACCGGAGAGCGAAACCTCGCCGTGGCGGCAGGACTTCACCTCCGTCCCCGTAAGAACCATACCGCACTCGATCGTCTCGAGTACGGTATAGTCGTGGCGGGCCTTGCGGTTCTCCGCCAGCGTGGTGTTGAATTTCTTCTTGTCCGCCACGTTTAGTCAGCAAAGAGCGCCTTCACGCTCATGTGCTTCTGGTTCCACTTGACCTTGGCGTCCTCGGCCTTGGCGATCGCGTCGAAGTCAATCTCGGCGATCAGCTTGCCCTGGGCGACCTCGGCGAGCGCGATGTCGCACTTGTCGACGTCCAGACCCGTGCGGTGCTTCGCGCGGTCCTCGTCGGTGAGGAGCGTCGAGGGATTCACCAGCGGCTTCGCGCCATTGATGAGCTCGCGCTCGCGCTTCGAGACGAGGTTCACGAGAACCGGAACCGACGGAATCTTTTCGTGCGCCTTCTTAAGGAGTTCAGCGTTCATGTCTTTAGACCTTCACCTTCACCTTAATTCTTCACCTGTTGGGTCAGCAGGCATCAAGCCTGCTGATCCAACTCCGCCATCGCGGCCTTGCGGGAGAGCTTGATGCGGCCGCGCTCGTCGACGTCAAGGCACTTGACCTTGATGATGTCGCCGACCTTGCAGACGCCTTCCATCGACTTAAGGAACTTGTCGGAGAACTCCGAGATGTGGCAGAGACCGTCCATGCCCGGAAGAATCTCGACGAACGCGCCGAAGTCCTTGATGCCCGTAACCTTGCCCTCGTAGATCTTGCCCGGCTCGGCGACCGCCGAAACCGCGCCGACTTCGCGCTTGGCCATTTCCATCGACTCCGCGTTGTTTGCGAAGATGGAGACCTTGCCGTCGTCGTCGATGTCGATCTGGGCGCCCGTCTTCTCGACGATCGCACGGATGTTCGAGCCGCCGGGGCCGATGAGCGCGCCGATCTTGTCGACCGGAATCTGCATCTCCTCGATCCGCGGGGCATACTGGTTGAGCTCGGTGCGCGGAGCCGGGATGACCGTCTCCATGAAGTCGATGATCTTCAGACGCGCGTCATGCGCGGCCTTGACGGCGCCCTCGACGAGGTCCCACGTAAGTCCGCGGAGCTTGAGGTCGACCTG
This sequence comes from uncultured Verrucomicrobiota bacterium, assembly GCA_945834475.1. GTDB lineage: Bacteria > Verrucomicrobiota > Kiritimatiellia > RFP12 > UBA1067 > UBA1067. Next base: position 329 of record CAMAHK010000009.1, on the reverse strand, counting down.
GAAGCCCGTGATACCCTTGCGGGTACCGCCGACCTTGAAGTCCATGTCGCCGCAGTGGTCTTCGGCGCCGAGAATGTCGGTGACGAGAACCTTCTGGCTCTGGTCGTCGTTCGTGAAGAGTCCGATCGAGATGCCCGCGACCGTGCGCTTGAGCGGCACGCCCGCATCCATGAGCGCGAGGCAGCCATTGCAGATCGAGGCCATCGACGAGGAACCGTTCGAGCCCATGATCTCGGAAACGACGCGGATCGAATACGGGAAATCATCGGGGAGAACCTCCGCGATCGAACGCTCGGCGAGCGCGCCGTGGCCGATCTCGCGACGGCCGG